>NZ_CP053562.1:0-285000 GCF_002085925.2 Thioclava electrotropha | reverse complement strand
AGGAGGTGATCTCCTTGAGGGTGTTCGGCTTGGCGTCGGTCGAGAATTTCGAGGGCTTGGCGTCGATGCTGGCAAAGCTGGGCCCGGCAATCGAGCCAAGCGCCATGGCCCCCGCGCCTGCCATGATTTGGCGGCGGTTCAGGAAGTCGGCCTTCGGCGTCACATCGGCCCAGCTCGGATCGTTCGGTCTTATCTTGCGCATGGAAATCTCCTCTCTGCCCCTACATATGGGGCGGTGCCCGTCGCTTACACTTCGGAGCTTACAGCGACATTGTTACCTCTAGGCACGTATAAAAATACGCGCCACTATCGAGACTGGATCAACGGACGGCGCAAAGTCGTCCGATCGGGAGACAAGGGAGAGAGAGATGAAACGCTTCATCGGCGCCGCACTCGCGGCGGTCATCACTGTGGGGGCGAGCGCGGCAACGGCCGAGGACGCCCATACCTGGACCACCGAAGACACCTTCGACAACGTCACCTTCGCAGTGCAGAACGCAATCATCGGCGCGGGGCTCGTGGTGGATCACGTCAGCCATACCGGCGACATGCTGGAGCGCACGAAAGACGCGGTCGGCAGCACCAAGACGCTGTTCACCGGCGCGGACGTTTTCTCCTTCTGCTCGGCGCAGACGTCGCGCGAGGTGATGGAGGCCGACATCACCAACTTCCAGTACTGCCCCTACACGATCTTCGTCTACCAGACGCCCGAAGACACGGATCACGTGACGGTGGGTTTCCGCTCCTATGACGAAGAGTCGATGCAGCCGGTGACCGATATGCTGACCGGGATCGTCAAAGACGCGCTGATGCTCGACTGACGGATATATAGCTCGCGTGCGCACCCGCGCGCGAGCACCACAGTTCAGCTCGCGCCACGCTCGGCCCGGGCCTCCAGCTGGCTCTTGCGCACATGGCGGATCACCTCGACCAGCAGCGCGGTCAGAAGCCCCACATTCAGCAGCCCGTTCGCCGCCGCCATCCCGCCAAGGATGCGCCATTGATGCGAAAGCAGGATGTCGCCGTATCCCAGCGTGGTGAAGCTCACGAGGGAGAAATAGACCGACTGCTCCATCGTGTTGAACACGCCCAGGATGCGGAAGCAGAACGCCCAGAGCCAGACGCCCGCCGTGACCATCGCCAAGGCCCAGAGGGCGGCGACGACGACCATCAGCATCAGCTTCGGACGGTGCGGCTCACGCAGCATCCACCAGTGCAGCCGCGAGAATGTCGCCTCGATCGCCCAGGCGCTGAGCGCGGCGATGCAAACGGTCAAAAGCATCATCACCGAACCGATGGCGATCTGAATGATCATGGGCGTTCCTCCTGCCCTAGCTATTTCGCGCCACCGCACGGGCGTCAAGCGTAGCGGTGCCGCACTGGACAGAGCCGCTTGCCTGCCCTATCTCGATGCGACTATGGCAAAGCATTCAGACCCCAATTCCAAGCTGATCGCCGAGAACCGGCAGGCACGTTATCACTACGCCGTCGAGGACACCCTCGAGGCGGGCATCGTGCTGCAAGGCTCCGAGGTGAAATCGATGCGCGTCGGTCAGACGAACATCGCCGAGAGCTACGCCTCGGTCGAGGATGCCGAATTGTGGCTGATCAACTCCTATATCGCGAGCCTCAACCAGGCCACGCATTTCGGCCACGAGGAGCGGCGCAAGCGCAAGCTTCTGGTCTCGAAGCGGGAGTTGGCGCGCCTGTGGAACGCCACCCAGCGCGAGGGCATGACCATCGTGCCGCTGAAGATGTACTTCAACGAGAAGGGCATCGCGAAGGTTCTGATCGGGATCGCCAAGGGCAAGAAGCAGGCCGATAAGCGCGAAACTGAGGCGAAACGCGACTGGAACCGCCAGAAACAGCGCCTTCTGAAGCAGAATTACTAGGGGCATGGGGCGGATTTACCCGCCCTGCCCTTGCGTCTTGCGCGCCGCTGAGTCTAAGCAATCCCGACCGGCAAAAGAGGCGCATGACGATGGATGACCCGAAAACGCTCGTATCGACGGATTGGCTTGCTGCCCATCTGAAGGACCCCGACCTGCGCATTCTGGACGCTTCGTGGTTCCTGCCGCAGATGGAGCGGGATGCGAAGGCGACCTATGACGCCAAGCACATTCCCGGTGCGCGCTTCTTCGACATCGACGATATCGCCGATAACCGCTCGGATCTGCCGCATATGGCGCCGCCGCCCGAGAAGTTCATCTCGCGGATGCGCGCGATGGGCGTCGGCGACGGCCATCAGGTCGTGATCTACGATCAGCATTCCGTCTTCTCCGCGCCGCGCGTCTGGTGGACCTTCCGCCTGATGGGCAAGACGGATGTGGCGGTGCTCGATGGCGGTCTGCCGAAATGGGAGGCCGAGGGCCGCCCGCTCGAAGACAGGCCGCCGATGGTGCGCGACCGTCACATGACGGTGCAACGCCACCCCGGTCTGGTGAAGGACGTCACGCAGGTCGCCCATGCCAGCAAACTCGGCGATCACGAAATCATCGACGCGCGCCCGAACGAGCGCTTCCTCGGCAACGGCACGGAGCCGCGCCCGGGGCTGCGTTCGGGTCATATCCCCGGCTCGCGCAACCTGCCCTTCGGCGAGCTGTTGACCCCCGAGGGCACTTTCAAATCCCCAGAAGAGATCAAGGCCCTGTTCGAGGCCGCCGGCGTCGACCTGTCGAAGCCCGCGATCACGACCTGCGGCTCCGGTGTCAGCGCCGCGATCCTGTCGCTCGCGCTCGAACTGATCGGCAAGTCCGACTGGTCGCTCTATGACGGGTCCTGGTCGGAATGGGGCATGTATAACGACCTCAAGGTCGCAACGGGAGAAGCATGATGCTGAACAATCTCAAGCCGCAGGCGCCGGACAAGATCCTCGCGCTGATGGAAGAATACCGCGCCGATGAGCGCGACCAGAAGGTCGATCTCGGCGTCGGCGTCTACAAGAACGCCGAAGGCGAAACCCCGATCATGCGCGCCATCCACAAGGCGGAAAAGCAGGTCTGGGATCAGGAAACCACGAAGAAATACGCGGGCCTCGCCGGCCAGCCGGAATTCCATGCGGCGATGGCCGAGATGGTTCTGGGCAAGGGCTACCCGGCCGATCGTCTGGCGTGCCTCTCGACCGTGGGCGGCACCGGCGCCTGCCGCATGGGCTTCGAGCTTGCCCGCATGGCGAACCCCGGCACCAAGATCTGGGTCTCCGATCCGACCTGGCCGAACCACCTCTCGATCCTCAAATTCATGGATCAGGACTTCACCACCTATCGCTATTTCGATGCCGAGACCCGCTCGGTCGATTTCGACGCGATGATGGAAGACCTGAAGGGTGCCAAGGAAGGCGACATCGTGCTGCTGCACGGCTGCTGCCACAATCCGACCGGCGCGAACCTGACGCTCGAGCAATGGGGCAAGGTTGCGGACCTTCTGAAAGAGACCGGCGCCGTGCCGATGATCGACCTCGCCTATCAGGGCTTCGGGGACGGTCTTGAAGCCGATGCGGCAGGCACCCGCCTCATCGCCGAGCGTCTGCCGGAAGTGCTGATCGCGGCGTCCTGCTCGAAGAACTTCGGCATCTATCGCGAGCGTACCGGCTGCCTGATGGTTCTGGGTTCGGAAGAGACCAAGAAGACCGTTCAGGGCAACCTCGCCTATCTCAACCGTCAGACCTACTCCTTCCCGCCCTATCACGGGCAGGCGCTGGTCACCCGCGTGCTCACCGATCCCGAGCTGCGCGCCGATTGGGAAGCCGAGCTGGAAGAGGTTCGCACCGGCATGCTGGAGCTGCGCCAGCAACTCGCCGACGAGCTGCGCAAGCTGTCCAATTCCGACCGCTTCGACTTCGTGGCAGAGCACCGCGGCATGTTCTCGCGCCTTGGCGCGACGCCCGAGCAGGTCGCTGCGATGAAGGAAGGCAACGCGATCTACATGGTCGGCGACTCGCGTATCAACATCGCGGGCCTCAACAAAAACAGCGTGCCGCTGCTGGCCCGCGCGCTGATCGACGCTGGCGTCTAAACGCTTCCGACAACACGAAAATTCGAAACGGCGGTCCATTCGGCCGCCGTTTTTCGTCGCGGATTTTTCCGCATTGCGCCCTTGAAATAATAAGCAGGCTCATAATATAGAGGCTTACTTTAATTTCAACGGAGCCCCGGATGCCCGATCAGAGCCTAGGTTTTCTCCTGCATGACGCGACGCGGTTGATCCGCCGTCGTTTCGAGGCACGCGCCAACGAGTTCGGCCTGACGACCGCGCAATGGCGGCTTCTCGTCTACCTCAAGAAGGAAGGCGCGCTGCCGCAGGCCCGGCTGGCCGAGCTGCTCGAAATCGAACCGATTTCGGTCTCGCGCCTCGTCGACCGCATGGAAGAAGCCGACTGGGTCTGCCGCAAACCTGATCCGAACGATCGACGCGTCAAGCTCGTGCATCCCTCGGCCAAGGCGCGCAACGCCTTCGAGAATGCGCGCTCCATCGCGGATGACATCTACGAACAGGCGCTGGCCGGACTGAGCGATGACGAAGTCGCGACCGCACTGAACACCCTGCGAGCGATCATCCGTAACCTCTCCGAAGACACCTCCTCCACGTCAGAGACAAATCATGAGTGACCAGAACCCGACCGCGGACAGCGCGGCAGACCAACCGAAACAGAAACAGAAGAAGGGGCCGAAATTCTGGCTCCTTATTCTCGTGCCTGCCCTCATCGTACTGGGCGGCGCGTGGTACTGGCTGAGCGCCGGTGGCTCGCAAAGCACCGAGAACGCCAATTTCCAGATGGCGCGGATTCCCGTGGCCTCGCAAATCTCGGGCCGTGTGACCGAGGTGTTCGTGCATGACAACGAGCATGTGAAAAAAGGCGCACCGCTGTTCGAGCTCGACAAGAAACCCTACGAGCTGGCGCTGGCCAAGGCAGAGGCCGCACTGTCGCAGGCCCGCCTGCAGGTCGAACAGCTTCGCGCCTCCTACAAGGCCGCGCTCGCCGACGAGAAACAGGCGGCGGATAACGCGGCTTATCAGGAGAAACAGCTCGACCGTCAGGAAAAGCTGATCAAATCCGGCACCACGACGCAGCAGGCGCTCGACCAGCAGCGCACGGCGACGCAAGCCGCGCAGAACACGCTGGCCGCCGCGAAGCAGAAAGTGGCGTCGGCCAAGGTTGCGCTCAACGGCAATCCCGAGATTCAGGTGGACGAGCACCCTTCGGTGAAATCGGCGATCGCGGCGGTCAATGACGCCAAGTACAACCTCTCACAGACCGAGGTCGATGCGCCCACTGACGGCATCATCTATCAGGCCTCCTCGTTCAAACCGGGCGAGATGGTCGGTGCCGGTGCCAGCCTCTTCACGCTGGTCGATACCAGCGACGTCTGGGTGATCGCGAACTTCAAGGAAACCGCACTGACCCATATGCAAGAGGGCCAGTCGGCCACCGTCGAATTCGACGCCTTCCCGGATCGCGAATATCACGCGACGGTCGACGCGGTCGGCGCGGGCACCGGGGCCGAGTTCTCGATCCTTCCGGCGCAGAACGCGACCGGCAACTGGGTGAAAGTAACCCAGCGTGTTCCGGTGCGCCTGCGTCTCGACGAAGGCGCGAAACTCGACGGCCTGCGCGCAGGTCTCTCGGCCAGCGTCACCGTCGATACCGCCTCGGAGCCGCGTTACAAGCGCATCCTCGACAAGGCGAACAGCTCGGCCGCCGTTGCTGGCACGACCCAACAGGGGCAGTAAGTCATGGCCGAGGCCGCAGAGAAACAACCCAAGGGGATCGACCCGCATAACGTGCCGCATCGCGCGCTGATCATGGCGTCGCTGATGTTGGCCGTGATCATGCAGGTGCTCGATACAACGATTGCGAACGTGGCCCTGCCGGACATGCGCGCCGACCTTGGCGCGTCGCGCGATACGATCAACTGGGTGCTGACTTCCTATATCGTCGCTGCAGCCATCGTGACCCCGCTGTCGGGGTGGCTCGCCAACCGCTTCGGGCGGCGCGAGATCTTCATGGTCGCGGTGATCGGCTTCGTCGTCTTCTCGATGCTTTGCGGGATCGCGTGGTCGCTCGACGTGATGGTGATCTTCCGCCTCATGCAGGGCGTGTTCGGCGCGGCCATCGTGCCGCTCGCACAGAACTTCATGCTCGACATCAACCCGCGCGAGAAGCACGGGCAGGCGATGGCGATGTTCGGTGCTGGCATCATGCTCGGCCCGATCATCGGCCCGACGCTGGGCGGCTATCTGACCGAGGTGATCAACTGGCGCTGGGTGTTCTACATCAACGTGCCGCTCGGGATGATCGCGATCGCAGGCTCCGCCTTCTTCCTGCCCGAGACGCCCAAGAAGAAGATCGGTTTCGACTTCTTCGGCTTCGCGGCGCTGGCGGTGGCCATCGGGTCGCTGCAGATGATGCTCGACCGTGGGTCCGATCTCGACTGGTTCGCCTCGCGCGAGATTTGGATCGAGGCCGCGCTCGCGATCAGCGGGTTCTGGGTCTTCCTCGTGTGGATTCTCAGCGCGAAGAAACCCTTCCTCGAGCCGAAGATGTTCCTCGACCGCAACCTCTCGATGGGGCTGCTGTTCATCTTCGTGATCGGGATCATCCTGCTCGCCTCGCTGGCACTGCTGCCGCCGATGCTGTCGAACATCTTCAGCTACCCGACGCTGACGACGGGCTTGGTGATGTCACCACGCGGTGTGGGGGCGATGATCATGATGCTGCTGATCGGGCGACTGGTGAAGGTCATCGACCTGCGCATCCTCGTGGTGGTCGGGCTGTCCTTGACCGCCTATTCGCTGCACATCATGTCGACCTTCTCGCCGCAGATGGGGCCGAAATGGATCATCATCTCGGGCGTGATTCAGGGCTTCGGGCTGGGCTCGGTCTTCGTGCCGATCTCGACGCTCGCTTTCGCCACGCTCGCCCCGGAATATCGCGGCGACGGCACAGCGTTGTTCTCGCTTCTGCGCAATATCGGCTCGTCCATCGGGATCTCGATCGTGACCGCGCTGCTCACCCACAATATCGCGGTGAACCATTCCGAGATCGTCTCGGCGATCAATCCGCAGAACCTCTCGGGCGTGATGAACGGCGCGAGCGGCATGTCGCGGGAGGCGGCCCTTACGGTGCTCAACAACCTCGCGACGCAGCAGGCGGCGATGATCTCTTACGTGGACGATTTCAAGTTCATGATGTGGGTCACGCTGGCGGCGATCCCGCTCGTCTTCTTCCTGCGCAAGCCGGATTACCAGAACAGCGGCGGCGGCCAGAAGCCGCAAGGCGCTCCGGTCACCGAGTAAGCCGACACCAGACGCAATGAAAAAGGCCCGGGATCGCTCCCGGGCCTTTCGCTTTCTCTTGGATGCGGCGTCTTAGTTGACGAACTCCGGATAGGCTTCCATGCCCAGTTCCGCCTTGTCGAGACCCATCATCTCGTCCTCGGCCGGGGCGCGGATGCCCATGACGGCTTTGAGGATGAACCAGATGATTGCCGAGACCACGAAGACGAAGATGCCGACGATGATGATCGAGACGATCTGGCCGTAGAAGGTGCCGTCCGGGTTGGTGATCGGAACAGCCAGCGTGCCCCAGATACCAGCGCCGAGATGGACCGGGATAGCGCCCACGACGTCATCGATCTTCAGCTTGTCGAGCATCGGAACCAGCAGGACCACGATGATACCGCCGATCGCGCCGATGATGGTCGCCGCACCGAGGCTCGGGGTCAGCGGCTCAGCCGTGATCGACACGAGGCCAGCCAGAGCGCCGTTGAGAACCATGGTCAGATCCGGCTTCTTGTAGAGGATCTGGGTCAGGATCAGCGCTGCGATCGCGCCACCGGCAGCTGCCGTGTTGGTGTTGGCGAAGATGCGCGAGATATCGGCGACGTTGCCCACGGTGTTCATGTAGAGCTGCGAACCGCCGTTGAAGCCGAACCAGCCGAGCCACAGGATGAAGGTACCGAGCGTGGCGAGCGTCAGGTTCGAACCGGGCATAGCCTGGACCTTGCCGTCCTTATACTTGCCGATACGCGGGCCGAGGATCAGAGCGCCTGCGAGAGCCGCCCAGCCACCGACCGAGTGCACGACGGTCGAGCCAGCGAAGTCGAGGAAGCCGAAATCGGCGTCCAGGAAACCACCGCCCCATTTCCACGAAGCCTGGATCGGGTAGATGAAGCCCGTCAGGATCACGGTGAAGATCAGGAACGGCCACAGCTTGATGCGCTCGGCCAGGGTGCCCGAAACGATCGACGCGGTGGTGGCGCAGAACATCAGCTGGAAGAAGAAGTCCGAACCGACCGAAGCGTAGGTCAGGTCGACCGAATCCGCGCCGACGCCAACGGGCTCGAGCGAGGTGGTCGAGAAGGCACCGAGCACGCCGTTGATCGACCAGCCGTCGCCCGGGTACATCAGGTTGTAGCCGATCAGGTAGTACATGATCGCCGCGATCGCGAAGAGCGCGATGTTCTTGAGCGACTGCATGGTCACGTTCTTCGAACGCACGAGGCCAGCCTCGAGCATCGAGAAGCCCGCGCCCATCCACATCACCAGGAAGCCGGTGACGAGGAACATGAAGGTGTTCAGGATGAAGCCGATCTCATTGGCCGGCGGATCGACCGGGGCGGCGTCTTGCGCCAGCGCCGGCAGGGCCACCGCGGTCATCGCAACCGCAAGGCCAGTGATTTTCGAAAGCTTGTTCATTTTCCTACTTTCCCCCTGTCGCGCCTTAAAGCGCGTCGTCATTGGATTCGCCGGTACGCACGCGAACCGCCTGCCCGACATCGAGAACGAAGATTTTGCCGTCGCCGATCTTGTCGGTTTTCGCGGCTTTCATGATCGTGTCGACAACCTCGTCGGCGAGGCCGTCCGCGACGACGATCTCCAGCTTGACCTTCGGCACGAAGTTCACGGCGTATTCGGCACCACGATAGATTTCCGTGTGACCCGACTGGGCACCGAAGCCTTTGATCTCGGTCACCATCATTCCGCGCACGCCGATGGTGGTAAGCGCCTCGCGCACCTCCTCCAGCTTGAACGGCTTGATTGCTGCAATGATGAGTTTCACCTGACATCCCTTCCTTGTTCAGCCCTTTCGATGCCCGCTTGGTGACATCGCACGGTGTTAAAAGGCCCGCTGTGCCCCTTTCGCACAAGGAAACGAGGTTCCGTCCGAGTGGCAGCCTCAGCGGATTCTGGCTCAAATTTGCACAATTTGTGCGCTTTGCCGCTTTTTTAATCACATTGCAAATCTGAAACGTGATTTTTCGCGGGTGCACATCTCGGGTCGGCCCGTGTAGATTGCGCGCAATTAAAACGCAGGCAGCGGAACAGGCAGATGACTCAGAAAGGCGGAGGGCGCGGGCGCCTCGTGGCCGACAAGCGCTATTCCTCGTCGAAGCAGCCTCCCAAGGCATCGAAACCCACCAAGCCGCGCAAGAATGCGCGCCGGGGTGGAGGTAACGGCGGAGGTGGCGGTGGCGGCCGAGGTAAGCCGCCGCGGCGCAACGGGCCGGTCACCGGCCTGATCATCGGCCTCGCCCGGTTGATCTGGCGGGTCGTATGGGGCGTCGGCTGGCGCCTCGCGATGATCGTCGCCCTCGTGGTGGGCGCAGCGACGCTGTATTTCTACTCGACCCTGCCTGACTACACGAAGCTGCTCGACGGCCGCACCCGCGGCTCGGTCACGATGCTCGACGATCAGGGCAAGGTCTTCGCCTGGCGCGGCGAGACCTTCGGCGGCCAGATCGACGCGAAGAACGTCTCGCCCTATCTGCGCGACGCCGTGGTCGCGACCGAGGACCGCCGCTTCTACCATCACTTCGGCATCTCGCCGCGCGGCATCGCCTCGGCGATGGCAATCAACATGCGCGAAGGGCGCGGGCCGTTCGACGGCAACGGCGGCTCGACCATCACGCAGCAGACCGCGAAGCTCCTGTGCCTCGGCGTGAAGTTCGACCCGAAGAAATGGAAGAACGAAGCCGCCTACGAGAATGACTGCCGTTCGGGCGGTCTGCGCCGCAAGATCAAGGAAGTGCCCTACGCCTTCGCGCTGGAACTGAAATACTCGAAAGATGAAATCCTTTCGATCTACCTCAACCGCGCCTATCTCGGTGCGGGTGCGCGCGGCTTCGAGGCCGCGTCGGAGCGCTATTTCGGCATCTCGGCGGCCAATGTCGATCCGCAGCAGGCCGCGATGCTGGCCGGCCTTCTGAAAGCCCCTAGCTATTACGCCCCGACTTCGAGCCTCGAGCGTTCGCAGGAACGGGCCGCGACCGTGCTCAGCCTCATGCATGAGCAAAACTACCTGACGGACCGGCAATATCTCGACGCGAAGAACAACCCCGCCACGCTGAGCCAGGCGGCCCAGAAGCGCGCGGGCGGCTATTTCGCGGATTGGGTGATGGATACGATCCCGGACTTCCTGTCGCGCGACACGACCGAGGATGTGGTCATCAACACCACGCTCGATCAGCGCATCCAGTCGGCGGCCGAAGACGCGATGAAGTCGGTCTACGACAACAAGGTCTCCAAAGGCTCGAAGGCCGAATCCGCGATCGTCGTGATGAGCGCAGATGGCGCCGTGCGCGGCATGGTTGGCGGTCGGGCCACGAAGGTCTCGGGTGCGTTCAACCACGCGACCATGGCGCAGCGTCAGACCGGCTCCACCTTCAAGCCCTTCGTCTACGCGACCGCGCTCGATCTGGGCTACACCCCGGATTCGATGGTGGATGACGCGCCGGTCACGGTGAAGATGCCCGGCTCGCCCGATTGGAGCCCGCGCAACTACGAGCGTAGCTACATGGGGCCGATCACGCTGACCACGGCGCTCGAGCATTCGGTGAACGTCGCGACCGTGCGCGTCTCCGAAGCGGTGGGACGCGAGAATGTCATCAAGATCGCGGAAGGCTTCGGCTTTGCGCAGGACCTGCCGAACCTGCCTTCGGTGGCGCTTGGCGTGGGGGAATCGGATCTGCTCGACATGACAGGGGCCTATGCGGGCATCCTCAATGGTGGCTCTTCGGTGCAGCCCTATGGCCTGACCTCGCTGACGCTGAAAGGCGACGACCAGCCGCTCTTCGGTAAGCCCGGCGGGATCGGCGAGCGCGTGATCTCGAAGAAAGCGGCGCAGGAACTGACCTACATGATGCGTCAGGTCGTGCTGCACGGGACCGGCCGCCGCGCCAACATCGACGGCTACGAGATCGCGGGCAAGACCGGCACCACGCAGAGCGCGCGCGATGCCTGGTTCGTGGGCTTCACCTCGGATTACGTCGTCGGCGTCTGGATGGGCAATGACGACAACACGCCGCTGAAAGGCACGACCGGGGGCGGCCTGCCCGCCGAGATCTTCCACGAGACGATGAAGCGGGTGCTCAACGGCGAAGATCCCAAGCCGCTCCCGATGGCCCATCCGGGCGACTGGCAGGTGCCGGCACAGCAGTCTCAGGGGCAAAGCCAGAGCGCGGGACAAGCGCCCGCGCAGCCCCAGCGGCAGCGGCGCGATCCGTCGCAGTCGATCCTCAACGAATTGCTCAACATCTTCGGCAGCAACTGAGCGACCGACCCGAAACAAAAGAAACGCCCGGGCCACTGGCCCGGGCGTTTTCATTTGGTACGGCGTCTTGCCGGGCCGAAGCCCGCGCCGGTTACCCCGCCCGTTTCAGATCCTCGATCATCGCGTTGATATTGCCGCGACGCCGGTCGAGCATCGCCCCGATCTCGGCCCGTTCGGAGGCGAGCATGTTCACGCCCTCGACGATCAGGTTGAAGAACTTGTCGCTGCCAGAGCGATCCGAGACCTGCCACAGCACCTCGAACGGCGCCTGCCCCGGCAGGGTCGCGAGCGTCTTCACCTCGTAGAAGGTTTTGATCGGGCGGGCGCCCTGAATCTGGAACTTCGCGCCCTGGAACTCACGGAACCGCTTGCCGTATTTGCGCGAGAGGTAGCCCTGGAACGCCTTGGTGAAGGCCGCGAGCTGCGCCGGGCTCGCTTGCCGCGCCGCCACGCCCAGCGCCGAACGCGCGATGACGTTCACATCCGCATATCGCGCGAAAATCCGTTCGAACATCGCATAGAGCGCGGGCCCGGTGCGCCCCGAGGCGATGGCTGCGTTGACCTCGTTCACCGCTTTCTGGATCAGTGCGCGCGCCTGCGCATCCGTCAGCGCATATGCCGACCCCGGCACCATCGCCGCCGCCAGACCCGCCGCGCCGAGGCCCAGAACCTGCCGCCTATTGCGGCAGAAGGTCTTCGTAGGGATCGTAGGCATTCGCATCGGTGGCCTCCTCGCCATTGAGTTCGTAGCGTCGGTTCTGCAGATACAGAAGCCGGCTTTGGGAATAACTGTCGGCACTGTCATACAGGATCGAATCGACAGTGGTGCCATACATGTTGCGCTTCGCGACATTGCCTCCGAAGCGTAGCGCCCCTGCGGCGATGCGCTCCTTGTCGGGCAGCGCGCCCAGCGGGTCGATCACGAAATCGACGACCATCCCGACTGTATCACGCGTCGTGGACGGTCCGAAGACCGGCAATTCCTGATAATTACCTTCGCCCACGCCCCAGACATGCAGCGTCTCGCCGAAGTCGGTATCCGTCTCGGGCAACGAGAAATCCGTCCCCGCCGGATCGAAAATCCCCCCCAGCCCGATCGTCGAGTTAATGAAGAATCGGAAAGTGTTCTTCACCGCCGGCTCGGGCCGTCC
The DNA here is from genome assembly GCF_002085925.2 of Thioclava electrotropha. Classification (NCBI taxonomy): domain Bacteria; kingdom Pseudomonadati; phylum Pseudomonadota; class Alphaproteobacteria; order Rhodobacterales; family Paracoccaceae; genus Thioclava; species Thioclava sediminum. The sequence continues at coordinate 272,298 of NZ_CP053562.1, read as the reverse complement.
TTGCAGTAGAGAGTTGAGCACTTTGCCCGGCAGGCTGAGATTGCTGCCGACATTATAGAGCGTCTTCGTCACCGGCCCGGGGCCACTGCCATCGGTCGAATCGGAGCGGAAGAAGGCCGAATCTAGCTTCTTGTTGAACTCATGCGTCTTGCGATTTGCCGCCTCGTAAGGATCCTGAATGCCGGTCGCGGGCGGCGCAGGCGCGCAGGCGGCCAACCCCAGCGCAAGCGCCGTCATCGTAGCCACCGCAGACCACCGCATGCCGATGCGCGCCGAGGCCCTCTTTTCTAATTCCTGCGCCAAAGTCGCTCCCCCCTGCGTTGCGGCTTAGGTCCTGAAATAGATAGGGCGCATCCGGTCGTGCCGCAACGCGAGTCGCTCAGAACTCCGGAGTTCCGGAAGAAATGGATCGAATTGACGGGAAAAGGCGCGGGGAAATTAACGCCCCGTTCAGCGCCCTCGCATCACCCTTGCCAAGCGCGGCGCTTCGATCAGCGCCCGTCATCGCGGGGAGAGCACGATGCCATATTCCAACACCGATCAAGCCATCATCAAACGCAACATCGTCAAAGGGCGACGGGAGATGGCCCAGCTGCTGGGCCGGGTACGAAGGCAATTCGTGCTGGTTGCAATATTCGCGGCCTTCATCAATCTGCTCGTTCTCGCGGGGCCGCTGTTCATGTTGCAGGTCTATGATCGCGTGCTGCCCGCGCGGTCCTTGCCGACGCTGATCAACCTGTTCCTGCTGGTGGCCTTTCTCTTCACGATGATGGGCGTCATCGATTGGGCGCGAGGTCGCCTGCTCGCCCGAATCGGAGCGGATCATCAGCGCGGTCTCGAACGGCGCGTGTTCGACGCCGCCATCATCGACGCCACCATCAACACGCAGGAGCGGTCCTCCAACAACGCCCTGCGCGATCTGGAAATCGTCCAGCGCTATTATGCCTCCCCGGTCGCGGCGGCGGTGTTCGATCTGCCCTGGACGCCGCTCTATCTCGGAGTGCTGTTCGTGTTCCACCCGTGGCTCGGCGCTCTGGCCTTCGCCGGGGGTGCCACGTTGATCCTGCTGTCTCTCGCCACGCAATTCGTCACGCGTGGGCGAATGGAAGAGACAACACAGCTCGAGAACAAAGCCCGGTATCTCGGAAACGATTTTCTCCGCCAGATCGAAACGGTCGTTTCGCTCGGGATGCGCGAAAGCGGCTTCAAACGCTGGCAGGCGGCGCGGCATGAATCGATGGACAACGCGATTCGGGCCACCGATCTCAGCGGCAGCTTCCATGCCTCGATGCGCGCGCTGCGGATGCTGCTGCAAACGTCGATGCTGGCGCTTGGCGCCTATCTCGTCCTGCAAGGCGAGTTGAGCGCGGGGGCGATGATCGCCGCCTCGATCCTGATGGGTCGATCGCTCGCGCCGGTCGAGCTTGCCGTGGGCGGATGGACGCAATGGCAGCGCGCCTCCGTCGCCCGCGACCGGCTGGCGGCCCTCCTCGGCGCTCACCCGGCCGCGCAAAAGGGCACTGAGTGGGTGAGCCCGAAGGCACGCCTCGCCGTCGAAGACATCACCGTCCGGCCCGCCAATTCCGACCGAGCGACGCTCGAGATGATCAGCTTCTCGCTCGAACCCGGGGAGGCACTCGGGGTGATCGGCCCGCTCGGTGCAGGCAAATCCGTTCTCGCGCGCAGCCTGTGCAACTTCTCCCACCCAAGCTCGGGCACGATCCGCCTCGACGAGGTGCCACTGGAGCAATACGACCGCGACAATCTGGGACGGCTGATCGGCTACCTGCCGCAATCGGTCACCTTTTTTCCCGGCACCGTGGCCGAGAATATCGCCCGGCTCGACCTCGCGCCCGACATGGACCGGGTCATCGCCGCAGCCAAACGCGCCGGCGCGCACCAGATGATTCTCAAATTGCCCGCGGGCTACGACACGCCGATCGAGTTCGAGGGGGCTTCGCTCTCCGATCGCCAGCGCCAGCTCGTCGCGCTTTCGCGGGCGCTCTATCACGACCCGATCCTCCTCATTCTCGATGAGCCAAACCTCTTGCTCAGTGGAGATGGCGGGGCCTGTCTGCACACGATGCTGAGCGATCTGAAGGCGCGCGGCGGCGCGGCAATCGTGATGACCAACAGTCCCGGCGCGCTCGCCGAATGCGAGCGTATCCTCGTACTCGACCACGGGGCGCAGCGCGCCCTCGGCGCGCGTGACGACGTTCTCAAGCGCATGATCGCCTCGGCCACGAAGGCCCGCGTGGTTCCACGCGCGGACAGCGCCGCGTGAGCGACGCCTGCATCCATTCCGGGCAAGGGGGCACCTGCTGCACCCCTTCGCAACATGGCGTCCCGATCAGCTTCGGCCTCGCGGCGATCGTAGCCCTCTTCATCGGATCCGCCCTTTGGCTCACCGTCACGCGGCTCGCCGGATCCATCCAGGCCTCAGGGCGGATCGAAGTCGACAGCTCCCGCCATGTGATCGAGCATCCGAGCGGCGGGACCATCGAACAGATCTATGTCAAAAGCGGCGATCACGTCACCCGCGGCCAAGTGCTGATGCGCCTTGCCTCGGACGACATCCGGACCGAGCTGGCCATCGTCGAAGCCTCGGATTTTGCCCTGCAGGCCCAGCGCGCGCGGCTGCAAGCCGAACGGGACGGTGCGAACACGGTCCCTTACCCGAGGCAGCTTTTGGAGGCGGCCAAGCTCCGCGCGGATGTCGCCGATCTGGTCGAGGGGCAGAATTCCCTGTTCGAAGCCCGCAAACAGTCCTTCGCTCAGCAACGCGCCGAAATGGCGCGGCAGCTGCAGCAAATCCGCGCGCAGCGCGACGGGCTCGATGCACAGGTCACAGCGCTGGAACGCGAAGAGCGGTTGATCGAAAAAGAACTCGCCCTCCGCGAACGGCTGAAGGATCGCGGCCTCGCCACATCGGCGCAAATACTCGGCCTCACCCGCGAGCAGGTCTCGCTGGAGCGACAACTCGGCGCGTTAAGCGCCCAGAAAACGCAGCTCACGGTGCAAAGCGGCGGCGTGGTGCTCACCGCGTCGCGGCTGCAATGGCAACGCCGGGAGGAAATCGAGTCACAACTCGAATCCAGCAACGCCCGCGCCATCGAGCTCTCTGCGCGCACCACACATCTGCGCCACGAATTGGCGCGGCGCACCCTACGCGCGCCAGTCAGCGGCACGGTGCACGATGTGCGCCTGCGCGGCGCGCATGCGGTGCTGCGCCCGGCAGAGATGGCGATGGCAATCGTAGAGACCGGGCGGCCACTCATCATAAATGCGCAGGTCGATCCGACCAATATCGACGGGGTGGCGGCAGGCCAAACTGCGATCCTCCGCTTTCCGGGACTGTCGCGGCGAATCTCGAGTGACGTGACAGGCACTATCACGCGTATTTCCCCGGACACACTGACCGATCCGGCGACCGGGAAAAGCTATTTCGAAGTGCGGATCACCTTCGATATGGACGAGCTCGACGCGGAAGAACGCAGGCTGCTCGTGCCCGGCATGCCCGCCGAGGTCTTCCTGCAGACCGCACCGGTCTCTCCGATCCGCTACCTGCTAAGCCCGTTCCTCGATTTCTTCGCACTTGGCGGCGCAGCGGGGTGACCTCCCGCGCCGACGCGGTCACAACCGATCGAGCAAGGCGCGTGTCGGCCATCCATCCGCGGGCAGTCCGAACTTCTCTTGCGCCGTCTGGACCGCGTTGCGGGTGTTGGCGCCGAGGATGCCGTCGACCGCACCCACGTCATAGCCCTTCGCGACCAGCTTCTCCTGCAACCGCTTCATCTGCGACACGCTCAGCCCCGGTTCGGGCGCACCGGGATCAAGGCGCGGCGCCCCTTCGAGGCGCGTCGCGAAATAGGCGGCGCTGGTGACGTAGACGAAGCTCTTGTTCCATTCGAACAGCACACGGAAATTCGGATAGACGATAAAGGCTGGCCCCTTGCGCCCCATCGGCAAAAGGATCGACCCGCGCAGGTTGCGCGCAAGCTGCCCCTGTCGCGCACGCACGCCGCGCGCCGCCCATTCGGAAACCGGCAATTCGGTGGTGAGCCCGGTCTGGGACCAATCGAGATCGTTGGGCACAGTCACTTCCTGCATCCACGGCTCGTTCGGGCGCCACCCCAAATCGCGCAGCATGTTGGCCCCCGACATCAGCGCATCGGGCGCCGAGGTCTTCAGGCGCACATGCCCGTCGCCATCGCCATCGACCCCGTTGTGCAGGATGTCCTCGGGCAGCATCTGCACCTGCCCGATTTCCCCGGCCCAGGCACCGGTGGTTCGCTTGGGATCGAAATCGCCGCGCCGGAACAGCTCGCCCGCGGCAATCACCTGCGGGCGGAACAGCTCGGGTCGGCGGCAATCATGGGCCAGCGTCAGCAGCGCGTCGCGCGTGTTGAAATCGCCCTGCACCGCGCCGTAATCGGTCTCGAGCGCCCAGAAGGCCAGCAGCACCCCGCGCGAGACGCCGTAGGTCTGCTCCATCCGATCGAAGGTTTTCGCATAACGCTTGGCGTTCTTCGCCCCGTTTACCATCCGGTTCTTGCTGATCACCGCGCTCGCGAATTCGAGAAAGGTTTTACGAAACACCCCCTGCGCCCGGTCCGCCCGCAACACGGCCTGATTCTGCCGCGCACCGGCGAGGAACGCATTGGCCTGCTGCGCGTTCAATCCAGCCGCCTGCAGATCGCTGCGAATCCCGGACAGGAAACCGGACCAGCTTCCGCCGCACTCGGCATGGGCAATACCGACGTTGAACATGGGCGAGAGAGCGAGGGTCAGGGTGAGCAGAGCTTTACGCATGAGAGCCTCCGGGTTGCGCGGTCATCCTCGACGCTATCTTGCGCGGCCCAAGGCGACAACCCGATCCGGCGGCCCTGCAAGCCGTTGCAATTTCAGCACTCTTTGCAACCGCAGAATCGGATCGTCTGAATGGTTAACTTGCTTTTTACATTGAGGTGATCAGCATGGATCACGGGGAAGCTGTTGGAGGATGTCATGGAATTCCTGCCTAAGGAGGTCCTTGAAGGACTGCGCGCCGCGCAGAAGCGCGATGCGGCGAAAAAGGCACGCCTGCGTGTTCTCGCGGGCGGTCAGATCTGGCCGGTGCTGCGCCGGGTGCCGGGTGGCTTTGCGTTGGATGCCGACGAGGTCACGCATCTGCGCGGCCATGTCGATCTCTATGACGGCCCCAAGCACGTCGCGACCTGCCTGATCGTAGCCTCGGAGATTCAGGGAAACGAGCTGATCTGCACGGTGAAGCGCGAAACCCCTGTCAGCGATCGCGCGGCGCTCGATTTTGCGCAGGAAGGGCCGACGCTGTCGGGCTACCTGACGAAGATCTGAGCGAGACCGAGATTCCAAAGGAAAGGGCCGGAAACCGGCCCTTTTTCATTGCAGATCGGAGAAGGCGGCCTGCAGGCGATCGACCGCTTCGCGCACCCGCGCCCGCGGCGTGGCGAGGTTGAAGCGCAGGAATTTCTCTCCCCCCGCGCCGAAAGTCGCCCCGAAATTCACCGCGATCTTCGCGTCCTTCAGAACACGCGACTTGTATTCCTCGGGCTCCATTCCGGTGCCGGAGAAATCGACCCAAGCGAGATAGGTCGCTTCGAGCGGCATCGAATGCAGCCCCGGGATCTCGGCGATCCCCTGGTCGAAAATCCGCCGGTTCTCATCGAGATAGGCGTTCAACTCATCGACCCACGCCGCCCCTTCGGGGCTGTAGGCCGCCGTCGCCATCGCGATGCCGAAACTGTTGGGCGAGATACCCAAGGCCGACATCCGCGTTGCGAATCGGGCGCGCAGATCCGGGTCCGAGATGATGACGTTGCCCGTATGCGTGCCCGCGATGTTGAAAGTCTTGGTCGTGGCCGTCATCATCACCAGCGGCAGATCGGGCGCGGCTTGCGCCATCGGGATATGGGTTTCACCCGGCATCACAATGTCATGGTGGATCTCGTCCGAGACCAGCACCAGCCCGTGGCGCTTCGCGAACGCCGCCGTGGCTTCCAGCTCCGCGCGGGTCCAGACGCGCCCGCCGGGATTATGCGGCGAGCAGAGGACGAGCATCTTCTCGGCCCCCGTCATCAGCCCGTCCCAAGCCTCGAAATCCATCTCGTAGCGGCCATCGACCAGTTTCAGAGGGCATTCGCGCACCTCGCGCCCGGCCGCACGGATGACCCGCGCAAACGCATGGTAGACCGGCGTCATCAGAACGACCGCATCGCCCGGATCGGTATAGGTGTCGACGCAGAGCGCCGTGCCGTTGACCAGACCGTGGGTCGTGAAGATCCAGTCCGGCTCGATCTCCCAGCCGTGCCGCTCGCGCATCCACCACTGGATCGCGGCGCGATACTCGTCCTCGCCGCCCCAGTACCCATAGATACCCTGCGCGACCATATCCTCGAGCGCGCGCTGCACGCAGGTGGGCGGGCGGAAATCCATGTCCGCGACCCACATCGCGATCCCGTCTTCCGGCGAAACCCCGTAATAGTTTTCCATCCCGTCCCATTTCTGCGAATGGGTGCCTACGCGGTCGATGATTTCGTCGAAGTCGGGTTTGCTCATCTGGGCCTCTCATTGGTCGGATCGGGCGCATCTGAGCAAAAGCAAAGCCGGGTTACAAACGGCGTTTTGTCACTGGCACAATCACCGCTGCCATTGCACAGACGCATTGCTTCGCCTAAATCCCTGCCCATGACGCTACGACCGATCCTGATCCATCCCGATCCGCGCCTGAAAAAGGTCTGCGAGCCGGTGCCCGAAGTTAACGACGAGATCCGCAAGCTCGCCGATGACATGCTCGCGACCATGTATGACGCGCCCGGCATCGGCTTGGCCGGGCCACAGGTCGGCGTGATGAAGCGGATCTTCGTGATGGATTGCGTGAAGGACAAGGAAGCGGCCCCCGAGCCGATGGTCCTGATCAATCCCGAGATCAGCTGGACCTCGGAAGAGACCAATGTCTACGAGGAAGGCTGCCTGTCGATCCCGGATCAATATGCCGAGGTGACGCGCCCCTCCGAGGTGCGGATGAAGTGGCTCGGCCTCGACGGGCAAAGCCATGAGGAGCAGTTCGACGCGCTCTGGGCGACCTGCGCGCAGCACGAGTTCGACCACCTCAACGGCAAGCTGTTCATCGACTATCTCGGTCCGATGAAGCGCAAGATGATCACCCGCAAGATGGAGAAGCTCAAGCGCGAGCGCGCCCGTGCGGGCGCGGCCAAGGATCCGATCCTCTGATGGCTTCGCGCGCCTTCATCCCCTACGACGACCGCCGCCTGCATCGCCCCGCCGAGCCGGTCGAGACGATCACCGAGACCGTTCGGATGATCTGGGACGACATGATCGAGACGATGGATGCGATGCCCGGTGTCGGGCTTGCCGCCCCCCAGATCGGGATCATGATGCGCCTCGCGGTCGTCGATGCATCCGACAAGCGCGGTCAGGCTGTGCGGATGGCGAATCCGGAAGTGCTTCATGCGTCGGTGCAGATGCGCAAGCATGAAGAGGCCTCGCCGAACCTGCCGGGTATCTCCGCCCCGATCGAGCGGCCTCGCGCGGTGACGGTGCGCTTCCTCAATGAAGACGGCGAGATGGAGGACCGCGATTTCGTGGGCCTCTGGGCGACGAGCGTCCAGCACCAGATCGACCACCTCAACGGCAAGATGTATGTCGATCATCTCTCGCCCCTGCGCCGCAAGATGCTGGTGCAGAAGTCGAAGAAACTCGCGAAAGGCTAAGCGATGCGCGTCATCTTCATGGGAACGCCGGAGTTCTCCGTCCCCGTTCTGGAGGCGCTGGCCGGCGCGCATGAGGTTGTCGCCGTCTATAGCCAGCCGCCCCGCCCCGCCGGTCGCGGCAAGAAAGAGCGCCCCTCGCCGGTCCATGCCAAGGCTGAGGAACTGGGGATCGAGGTGCGCACTCCGCGGAATTTCAAAGCCCCCGAGGATCGCGAGGCCTTCGCCGCGCTGAATGCCGATATCGCGGTCGTGGTCGCCTACGGGCTGATCCTGCCGCAGGCGATCTTGGATGCGCCCGCGAAGGGCTGCCTGAATATCCACGCCTCGCTTCTGCCGCGCTGGCGCGGGGCGGCCCCGATCCACCGGGCGATCATGGCGGGCGACAGCCAGACGGGCATCTGCATCATGCAAATGGAGGCCGGGCTCGATACCGGGCCGGTCCTGCTGCGCGAAGCGACCGAGATCGGCGCGACCGAGACCACCGGCGAATTGCATGACCGGCTGAGCGCGATGGGCGCGCGGCTGATCCTCGACGCGCTGTCCGAGATCGACTCGCTGATCCTTCAACCGCAGCCCGAGGATGGCGTCACCTATGCCGCGAAGATCGACAAGGCGGAGGCGCAGGTCGATTGGACGCGCCCGGCCGATGAGGTGATCCGGCATATCAACGGGCTCTCCCCCTTCCCGGGCGCCTGGACCGAAATCGGGGGCGAACGGATCAAGCTGCTGCGCGCCGCCCCGGCAGAGGGAAGCGGCGCACCGGGCGAGATCCTCGACGGGTTTACCATCGCCTGCGGCACGGGCGCGCTGGAGATCCTGACCGCGCAACGCCCGGGCAAGCGCCCGATGTCTGGCGCCGACGTGTTGCGTGGCCTGCGCCTGCCTGCACGCCTAGGCTGAGCGCAACAGCCTTCCCAAATCGCGGAAGTTGCGGCAAACTTGTGGAAAAGCCACAAGGAGCAGTCGATGACCCCCAATTTGATGGAATTCGCCTGATGGGCGTGCTGTTCGGCTTTCTCGCGACCGCGAGCAGTCGTATCCTCGGGATCGGCTTCGCGCTCGCGGTCTGGCTCATCTCACGGCCCGGTGGCTGGGCCGTGCTCGTGGTGCTGACGCTGCTCGCCTTGCGCGTCTTTCCCGGTAATCAAGTGTGAGTTCAGAAGGTCGAGGCCCAGATGTATTTCCTTAATTCCCTAACCGGCAGCGATATCGTGATGATCGCGGTCGCGGTTCTGCTGATCCTGTCGGTCTTCCTCGGCGTGCGGATCGTGCCGCAATCCGAGAAGCATGTCGTGGAGCGCTTCGGGCGGCTGCGCGCGGTGCTTGGCCCCGGCATCAACTTCATCGTGCCCTTCCTTGACCGGGTGCCGCACAAGATCTCGATCCTCGAACGCCAGCTGCCCAACGCGATGCAGGACGCGATCACCGCCGACAACGTGCTGGTGAAGGTCGAGACCTCGGTCTTCTACCGGATCACCGAACCGGAAAAGACCGTCTACCGCATCCGCGATGTCGATGCCGCGATCGCGACGACGGTGGCGGGGATCGTGCGCTCCGAGATCGGGGTGATCGAGCTCGACGAGGTGCAATCGAACCGCGCCCGCCTGATCGAGAAGGTCCGCGAACAGGTCGCCGTGATGGTCGATGATTGGGGGATCGAGGTAACGCGCGCCGAGATTCTCGACGTCAATCTCGACGAGGCGACCCGCGCAGCGATGCTGCAACAGCTCAATGCAGAACGCGCGCGCCGGGCGCAGGTGACCGAGGCCGAAGGCAAGAAGCGCGCGGTCGAACTCGCCGCCGAAGCGCAGCTATTCCAGGCACAGAAAGAGGCCGAGGCGCGCCGCATCTCTGCCGATGCCGAAGCCTATGCCACGGAAGTGGTCGCGCAGGCGATTGCGAAGAACGGCTTGGAAGCCGCGCAATATCAGGTCGCGCTGAAACAGGTCGACGCGCTGGCTCAGGTGGCCAAGGGCGAAGGCAAGCAGACCGTGATCCTGCCTGCCGCCGCCCTCGAGGCCTTCACCGATGCCTTCCAGCTTCTGAGGAAAGCGTGATGGACCTCTGGCAACTTCCGTGGGTCTGGGTTCTGGCCGGTCTGGTGCTGGGCGGAGCCGAGATGATCATCCCCGGCTTCATCTTCCTCGGCTTCTCGATCGGGGCGGTGATCACCGGCGGGCTGATCTGGATCGGCATCGTCGGAAAGTCGGTGCCGATCACGCTGATCACCTTCGCGGTTCTGTCGATCATCGCATGGCTCGCGCTGCGCAAACTGATGGGCGTGCGACGCGGTCAGGTGAAGCAATGGCATGACGATATCAACGAGAACTGAGGACCTGTGACGAAACCGCTGCCGGCGACTTCCCGCGCATCGCGGGAACTGGAAGCGGCCTATCGATGTTCTCTCGCCAATACAGAGAGATGAAAATCGACAGGAGATCATCATGTCTGACACGCATAATCACGAACGCTCGGGTCTGGGCGGCATCTATTTCGTTCTGGGCGCGGTCGTCGTCGCCCTCGGTATCGTCCTTTGGCTCATGATGTCGCCCGGGGACGAAAGCGCCAGCACTGCGCCCACCGAGAGCGATGCGAGCGCGACCTCGGTCACGATCGAGAACAACGACAACGCGGCCCCGGCGGACTCGTCGAGCGCCGACGCCTCGGGCGATGCGGCGGCCAGCGACAGCGGCAGCACCGACACGAGCGGCGCGTCGGCTGAGGCCACCACGCAAAGCGGCGGCTCGAACTGATCCCGCTTTCGCAGATCACGTGCAAGTGAAGCGGCGTCCTGCGGGGCGCCGTTTCATTTTGCGCCATGCTCCGCCTATCTGATGACGGGAGGAGGAACGCAGGTCAGAGCCTCGCGTTTCCTTTACCGAGGGATCAAAGCGAAGAGGCGAGCAAGAATGGCCAAGGATTCGAACCGACAGAGCAGTATCGGCGGCCTGATACTCACCCTGGTTGCACTGGTTGCGGCACTGGGTGTCGTGGTCTGGCTCGTTGCCGATACGCCAATCGACGGGGGTGACGACGCCGCCACCGATCCGCCGAGCGAGCAGCAGATATCCGACCCAAACGCCGCGAAGGTCGACGTGGCGCCCGACTCGAAGACGAGCGGCCCGGCGACAGGCGGCGACGGTCAGTAAGAGACGCTAATCAGCCCTGCAGTTCTTTGAGGATCGCTTCCGCCGCAGCCCGCGGATCGGGCGCGCGGTGGATCGGGCGACCGACGACGATATGGTCGGCACCTGCGCCCACGGCCGCCGCCGGGGTCGCGATCCGCTTCTGATCGCCAAGATCGGCCCCCGTCGGGCGCACACCCGGCGTCACGATGAGCTTGCCAGCCGCTTCGGGCAGCGCCCGGATCATCGCGGCTTCCTGCGGCGAGGCGATCACGCCATCCGCACCAGCCTCGAACGCGCGCCCTGCACGCTCCGCCACGAGGTCGCTGATCGCGCCGTCCTTGATGAGCGCACCGTTCAGGTCCTCGCGGTCGAGCGAGGTCAGGATCGTCACGGCGAGGATTTTCAGATCGGTGCCCGCCGCGCCTTCCTTGGCGGCCTTCACCACATAGGGGTCGCCATGCACGGTCAGGAAGTCGAGATCGAACTGTGCCAGCCCGCGCACGGCGTTCTCGACCGTCGCGCCGATGTCGAACAGCTTCATGTCGAGGAAAATGCGTTTGCCCTGATCTTGCTTCAGCTCGCTGGCCAGCGCGAGGCCGCCGCCGGTGAGCATTCCCAGACCGATCTTGTAGAAGGACACCGAGTCGCCCAGCTGGTTCGCCAGCACGAGGCCTTCATAGGCGCTCGGCACGTCGAGGGCGACGATGAGACGGTCGTCGGCGGGCAGGGTCATGTCGGTCATCGCTGGGCGCTCCTTTTCAAGATCGCCCCCTGATGCGGATCAATCACCGCTACGTCAAGCCGTTCGCGGGATCACAGCCCGCCTATGCCACGACGTTGCGCTTCGCGGGTCAGCGCGCGGGCAAGCTGGCGATGGGAAATATTCGGACTGGCTTCGACCCGAACGGGCACCCGCAGCGGCTGCGCGATCCCGGGGGTGAAGAATTCGACGACTGCCTCGAAACGGCGCTGCGCGGCGTTGTAAATCAGGCGCGCGATACGCGTGGCGCTGGCATGATGCATCCTCGGAGCCTCCTGCATGGGTGTCCTTGCGTAAACGCTAAACCTTGCGTTTTGGTTTCCACCTGCGGCGAAATGGTCGCCATAAAGCTCTTGAAGCGGGATGCGCCACATCCCATTTTTCATATCGAGACCCGGTCAGGACGGTGCCTAATATAGGGCCAGACACATCCCGGGGGCTTTAAAAAAGGAGAATGCCGATGAACATGGAGAAGTTCACGGAGCGGTCTCGCGGTTTCCTTCAGGCCGCGCAGACGATCGCGATGCGCGAGGGTCATCAACGTGTGGTGCCCGAGCATCTTCTGAAGGCTTTGATGGATGACGATCAGGGGCTGTCCGCCAATCTGATCAAGCGCGCCGGCGGCGAGCCTGCCCGCGTGCTCGAAGCCGTCGATCTGGCGGTGTCGAAACTGCCGAAAGTGTCGGGCGGCGACGGGCAGGTCTATGTCGAGCAGAGCCTTGTGCGCGTGCTCGACGAGGCCGAGAAGATCGCCAAGAAAGCGGGCGACAGCTTCGTCCCGGTTGAACGTGTGCTGATGGCTCTGGCCATGGTGAACACGCGCGCCAAGGATGCGCTCGATGCGGGCGCTGTAACGGCGCAGAAACTCAACGCCGCGATCAACGATCTGCGCAAGGGCCGCACGGCGGATTCGGCCTCGGCCGAAGAGGGCTATGAGGCGCTCAAGAAATACGCGCGCGATCTGACCGAAGCTGCCGAGCAAGGCAAGATCGACCCGATCATCGGCCGTGATGACGAGATTCGGCGCACCATGCAGGTGCTGAGCCGTCGGACCAAGAACAACCCGGTTCTGATCGGTGAACCCGGCGTGGGTAAGACCGCGATCGCGGAAGGCCTTGCGCTGCGCATCATCGACGGGGACGTGCCGGAATCGCTGCGCGACAAGCGGCTCCTCGCGCTCGACATGGGCGCGCTGATCGCGGGTGCGAAATATCGCGGTGAATTCGAAGAGCGTCTGAAAGCGATCCTCAAGGAAATCGAGGCCGCTGCGGGTGAGATCATCCTTTTCATCGACGAGATGCACACGCTCGTGGGTGCTGGGAAATCCGATGGCGCGATGGATGCGGCGAACCTGATCAAACCGGCGCTGGCCCGTGGTGAGCTGCACTGCGTGGGGGCGACGACGCTTGATGAATACCGCAAGTATGTCGAGAAGGACGCGGCTCTGGCCCGGCGTTTCCAGCCCGTGATGGTGGAAGAGCCGACGGTCGAGGACACGATCTCGATCCTGCGCGGGATCAAGGAGAAATACGAACTCCACCACGGGGTGAAAATCTCCGACTCGGCGCTGGTCTCGGCTGCGACGCTCTCGCATCGCTACATCACCGACCGCTTCCTGCCCGACAAGGCGATCGACCTCGTGGACGAGGCCGCCTCGCGTCTGCGCATGGAAGTGGACAGCAAGCCCGAGGAGCTCGACGCGCTCGACCGTCAGATCCTGCAGATGCAGATCGAAGCGGAAGCTCTGAAGAAAGAGGACGACACCGCGTCGAAGGACCGTCTCGAGAAGCTCGAGAAGGAACTGGCCGATCTGCAGGATCGCGCTTCGGAAATGACTGCCAAGTGGCAGGCCGAGCGGGACAAGCTGGAGTCGGGGCGCAACCTCAAGGAGCAACTCGACAAGGCCCGGGCCGAGCTCGATCAAGCCAAGCGCGAAGGCAATCTCGCCCGCGCCGGTGAGCTGAGCTACGGCATCATCCCGAGCCTCGAGAAGCAGCTCGCCGCAGCCGATGAGGCCGAGGGCGAAGAGCTGATGGTCGAGGAATCGGTGCGTCCCGAGCAGATCGCCGAAGTGGTCGAACGCTGGACTGGCATTCCGACCTCCAAGATGCTGGAAGGCGAGCGCGAGAAGCTGCTGAAGATGGAAGACGAGCTGCACAAGCGCGTCGTCGGTCAGGATGCAGCGATCACCGCCGTGTCGAACGCGGTGCGCCGTGCGCGAGCGGGGCTGAACGACGAGAACCGCCCGCTGGGCTCGTTCCTCTTCCTCGGCCCGACCGGTGTGGGTAAGACCGAGCTGACCAAGGCCGTCGCGAATTACCTGTTCGACGACGATCAGGCGATGGTGCGGATCGACATGTCCGAGTTCATGGAGAAACACTCCGTGGCGCGGCTGATCGGTGCCCCTCCTGGCTATGTCGGCTATGACGAGGGTGGCGTTCTGACCGAAGCGGTCCGGCGGCGTCCCTATCAGGTCGTGCTGTTCGACGAGGTCGAGAAGGCGCACCCGGACGTGTTCAACGTGCTGCTGCAGGTGCTCGACGATGGTGTGCTGACCGATGGTCAGGGCCGCACGGTCGACTTCAAGCAGACGCTGATCGTGCTGACCTCGAACCTAGGCTCTCAGGCGCTCAGCCAGCTGCCGGAAGGCACGGATGCGGGCGAGGCCAAGCGTCAGGTGATGGATGCGGTGCGGGCGCATTTCCGCCCCGAATTCCTGAACCGTCTCGACGAGATGGTGATCTTCGATCGCCTGAACCGCGAGAACATGGACGGGATCGTGGAGATCCAGCTCAAGCGGCTGGAGAAACGTCTGGCACAGCGCAAGATCACGCTGGAGCTGGACGACTCGGCCCACAAGTGGCTCGCCGATGCGGGCTACGACCCGGTCTATGGCGCACGTCCGCTGAAGCGGGTGATCCAGCGTTCGCTGCAGGACCCGCTGGCCGAGGCGATCCTTGGCGGCGAGATCATGGATGGTGCGACGGTCGAAGTCACCGCGGGCCCGAACGGCCTGATCGTGGGCGGCCACAGCGCGCCTTTGGGGGGCACGAAGCCTGCCGACGGCGTGCCGCTGCACTAAGGCCATCTGAAAGCCGTTTGAGAGGGGCGGAGCGATCCGCCCCTTTTTCATCAGCGTCAGGGGCGCTGCCCCTCTTGGCTGCGCCAATTCACCCCGGGATATTTCCGCCAAGAGGAAGAAGGAGTATCTAGGGGATATTCCCCGGATCGAGTCCCCATGCCTGCCCTTTGCCGCCATTGCCTGAAGAGTTTTGACGAGGCGCCGAAGCGTTGCCCCGCCTGCGGCAAGGCGCGGATCGTGGCGCATCCGGAGCTGTTCGACCTGCCCATCGCGCATATCGATTGCGACAGTTTCTATGCCTCGGTCGAGAAGCGCGACAATCCCGAACTGTCTTCGCAGGCGGTGATCGTGGGCGGCGGCACGCGCGGGGTGGTGACGACCTGTTGCTACATCGCGCGAATCTCGGGCGTGCGCTCGGCCATGCCGATGTTTCAGGCGCGCAAGCTGTGCCCCGATGCGGTGATCATCAAGCCGCGGATGGAGCATTACGCCAGCGTCTCGCGCGAGATCCGGGCGAAGATGGTCGAGCTGACGCCGCTGATCGAACCGCTCTCGCTCGACGAGGCGTTTCTCGATCTGGGCGGAACGGAGCGGCTGCACCATGCGCCCCCGGCCCTCCTGATGGCGCGGCTCGCGCGGGAGATCGAGACGGAGATCGGGGTGTCGGCCTCGGTCGGTCTGTCGCATAACAAGTTCCTCGCCAAGATCGCCTCGGACCTCGACAAGCCGCGCGGGTTCTCGGTGATCGGGCGTGGCGATACGGAAGAGTTTCTCCGCGACAAGCCGGTGTCGATCCTTTGGGGCGTGGGGGCGGCGACGCGCTCGGCCCTGGGGCGGGCGGGCATCCGCACGCTCGCCGATATCCGCCGCGCGGGGCTGTCGCGGATGGAGGACCGTTTCGGCGCGTCGGGGCGGCGGCTGTTTGAGTTGGCCAGCGGCCAAGATGCGCGGCGCGTCTCTCCCGACTCGCCGATGAAATCGGTGTCGAACGAGACCACCTTCAACACCGATATCGCAGATCGCGAGGCGCTGATGGGCAAGCTGTGGCATCTGGCCGAGAAGGTCTCGGCCCGGATGAAGGCGCGCGATCTGGCCGGGCGAACGGTGACGCTGAAGCTCAAGAAGGCCGATTTCGCGACCGTGACCCGGCAGACCCGGCTGGAGGAGCCGAGCCAATTGGCCGACACGCTCTATCGCGCGGGCGAGACGCTGTTCGACAAGCTGCCGAAGGGCCAAGCCTACCGCTTGATCGGCATCGGATTTTCCGACCTCACGGCGGCCGATGGGCGCGATCCGGCGGGCGATCTGCTCGACCCTTACGCGGGCAAGCGCGCAACAGCGGAGCGGGCGAAAGATGCGATCCGGGCCCGATTCGGGGCGGATGCGATCCGCAACGGGCGCGGCTGGGACGGGGAGTGACTTACTCCGCCGCGTGACGCAGCGGATGTGCCCCGAGATCGGCGATCTGACGCGCCACCCGGCTCATCAGCGCCGCGAACGCATTGAAATTCTCGTTCGGCGCGATGCGGTGCTGATCCATGTAGAGGGCGCGGTCGATCTCGATCTGGATCGCGTGATATCCCTCGCGCGGATGCCCGTAGCGCTGGGTGATATAGGCCCCGGCAAAGGGGCTGTTGCGCGCCACGTTCAGCCCTTCGCCTTCGAAGATCAGTTCGATCTCGCGCACGATCTCCCGGTCGGCGCTGGTGCCGTAGCGATCGCCAAGCACGATCTCCGCACGGCGCGGGCCGGTCGTGGCCAGCGCCTCGGAGGGCATCGAATGCATATCGAGAAGAATTGCCTGCCCGAAAGCGCCATGCGCCTCGGCCATCAGCGCCTCGAGCTGCGCGTGATAGGGCCGCCAGACATGGTTGATCCGCGCCTCGGCCTCGATCATCGGGATCTTGCCGCGATAGATCGCCCGCGCACCGGACACCACACGTGGAATCACCCCGAGCCCGGCAGCGACACGCGGCCCCGGATGCGCCCGGTCCAGCCCGGCGATCAGCGCCGAATCAAGTTCGTCCTCTGCCCGGTTGAGATCGACCCAGGCCCTCGGATACTGCGCGCAGAGAAGCGGCGCGCCGAATCGCGGCACATCCGCCAGCAGCTCATCGACGAAAGCATCTTCGGAAGACCGCAGGCGCAGCATGTCCAGAACGGCCCGTTCCTGCAGGCTATGCGGGTATTGCGCACCGGAATGGGGCGAGGCGAAGACCGCAGCCGTCCGCAACGCCTTGGGGCGAACCAGCCGGAACGGCGGCAAAAGGGCTGGGCTGTCGGACATGAAACCTCTTATGATCGCCTAATATCTTACACTGGAACGCTTTCACGCCAAAACCCTCTTGAAAGCCGTTTCGACTCTTTATATAGACCCCCAGACCGACGCGACACCGCGCCTTTCGGTTCCCTTCGCGGCCTAGCCGCAAGCGCGAATCAAAGGCATCAAACGGGATCGCACGGGTGTGGGCGGTTAGCTCAGCGGTAGAGCACTACGTTGACATCGTAGTGGCCACTGGTTCGATCCCAGTACCGCCCACCATCTATTCACCGCCCCCGGCTTGCAAGCCCGGGGCATTCGTTTTTCAAGGCGCACCGCGCGCCGCGATACAGGAGAAGGCCGATGAAGGTCCGCAACTCGCTCCGCTCGCTCAAGCAGCGTCATCGCGATTGCCAGGTCGTGCGCCGCAAAGGCCGCGTCTACGTGATCAACAAGACGCAGAAGCGCTTCAAAGCCCGCCAGGGCTGAGGCAGCCGAGCCGAAACGAATAAAGGCCCCGCCAGGGATTTCCCGGCGCGGCCTTTTCCTTTGTTCAGCGATCTGAGGCTGATAGGGATCGGCGCTTAACGCGCGCCGATCGCCCCGGCCAGAAGCTGCGCCACGGTGGCCTGATCGAGATAGCCGGTCGCTTCCAGCCCGCCTGCGGTCTGATAGCGGCGAATCGCGCGGCGCGTATCTTTGTCGAAGACGCCGTCGACCTTGCCGGGCTTCAGGCCCATTTGGGCGAGGCGTTGCTCCACCAGCGATTTCGCGACGCCGGGCAGGTTGAGGGCGGCCTCTTTCGCGGCGGCCGCGTCCATCGCGTCGCTTTGCTGATTCTGTTGCTGCAGCTCAGCGATGCGTGCCTCGGCCTCAGCTTTGAAGGCCGGGTCGGAGCGGCTTGCCAGATAGTCACGGTAGCTGGCGATGGTGTCGGCTTTACGTGCGACGTCCCAATCGGCGCGATCGGCCGACTGCGCTTCATCGCGGCGGTCCGCTTCGATCTTGTCGAGGCGCTCCTGCGCGAGTTCCGCAAACAGCCCGTCGGGATATTTCTTGAGGTAGGCGCGCAGCCCGGCCTCATCACCCGCCTTGCCGGTCTGCTCCCAATAAGCGCGGTCTTCTTGATCAATCTTGGCCTGACGGGCCTCGGCCTCGGCCTTCAGCTCGGCGGCGCGTTTCTCGCCCTGCGCCGAGAGCGCAGTCAGCTGGGCGCGGGTCAGATAGCTGGTGTCGTCGAAGCCGTTGGCTTTCTGCCAGCGCGCGATCGCCCCGCGCGAGCCCGGCCCGAAGATACCATCGACACCTTTCGGGTCGAATTTCAGGATCGTCAGGTTCTGTTGCACCTCGCGCTTCTGATCGCGGCTGAGGTTCAGCGCCTCTTCCGTAGCCTTCGCTTGCCGTTGAGGCTCGTCGCGAAGCTGCTGGATACGCTGCTTCGCCTGAGCGGCATTCGTGCCGTTCGGATAGCGGTCGAGATAGAGCTGATAGGCGGTGATCGTGTCCTCGGAACGCGCCATGTCCCAATACGGGGCCGACGGGTCAGCCTCGGGGGTCTTCACCGGGGCGGGCTTCTTGCCCGACGGATCGGTGACCAGGATGAAATCACGCGGCATGTAGCCGCTCGCGCGCAGGTCTTCGGACTGCGCCGATTGCATCAGCGAGGCGCCCGGCTCGGTCAGGTTGCCCGACATGAGGCTGGCGACATCCTTCGGGCTGCCGCGCAGCACGGTCACGCCCTGCGGAATGTCGAGCGTCCCGATCCCCGGCTGGGTCAGGCCCTGGCCGTTGCCCTCATCGTCCGCAGCGCCGAGAAGCAGCACGGCGCGCCCCGGATGGGCGGCGAGCACGGTCATAACGGCCGACAGCGGCAGCGCCTCGCTCACCGCTTCGGGCAGCGAGGTGTCGCGGGCGTCGACCGGCAGATACCACGTCTCGCCGTCGGAATGGACAAAACGGCCCGAGAGCGCCACAACCAGCCGCTCGGCCTCGGGTGCGCGGGTAACGAAATCACGGAAGCGGGACCGGATCTCGGCCGCATCGGCGTCATCCTCGATCAGCACCGAGAAGCCCGCCGTCTGCAGCTTTGCTTCGCTATCGGTCAGGGCAGTGCCCGAGCGAAGATCGTCGATCCGTTGATAATCGGAATTTCCCAGCACCAGCGCCAGATCGGCGGCATGGGCGGGAAGGCCAAGCGCCGCGATTGCGGCACCTGTCAGAAGAAGTTTACGCATGGGTTCCTCCACTCTCTTTTCGGAGAAACCCCTCAGGTGCGCGCGCGGTTCCTCAGTCGTATTTGCGCTGGTCGTCGATGACCTTCCCATCATTGGGCAAAGAGCCGGGCGACACCAGTTCGATCACGCCCTTCATCTTCAGCGCCTCGCGGATACCACCGTCGAAGCGGGCGGGATCGTCTGCCTCGGTTTCGATCTGCACGGTCATTACGTCCATCTCGCCGTCGCGGGTCGCGATGACGCGGGCTTTTTGCACCTCTGCATGGGCCGAGACAAAGCTGGCGACCTGCTCGGGGCGCACGAACATGCCCTTGATCTTGGTCGTCTGATCGGCGCGCCCCATCCAGCCCTTGATGCGCATATTGGTGCGCCCGCAGGGGCTGACGCCTTCCATTACCGCCGAGAGATCGCCGGTCGCGAAGCGGATCAGCGGGTAATCGGGGTTGAGCGTGGTCACGACGACTTCACCAACCTCGCCGGGGGCCACCGGATCGCCAGTGCCGGGGCGGACGATCTCGACGATCACGCCCTCGTCCACGATCATCCCCTCCATCGCGGCGCTCTCATAAGCGATATTGCCCAGATCGGCGGTGGCGTAGCATTGCAGGCAGGAGATCCCGCGATCCGCATAATCCTGACGCAGAGACGGGAAGAGCGCGCCGCCCGACACGGTGGCCTTGGTGATTTTCAGCGCCTCGCCCATCTCTTCGGCCTTCTCGAGGATGATGCGCAGGTAATCGGGCGTGCCCGCGTAAGTGGTAGTGCCGATATCGACGGCGGCGCGGACCTGCAATTCGGTCTGGCCGGTGCCCGCAGGCAGAACGGCCGCGCCCACCGCACGCGCGGCATTCTCGAACATCATGCCCGCGGGGGTGAGGTGATAGCCGAAGCAGTTCTGCACGATATCGCCGGGACCGACGCCTGCGGCATGGACGAAACGCCCCAGCCGCCACCAGTTGTGGCTGGTATCGCCGGGCTCGTAGATCGGGCCGGGCGACTGGAAGATATGCGCGAAGGCATGGGCGGGTTTCGTGACCAGCCCACCGAAGGGCGGCGCGCCTTTCTGCGCGGACCCGAGGTCGGACTTGCGCAGCACCGGCAGCTTCGCGAGCGCCTCGCGCGAGGTGATCGCGCTCGGATCGACGCCTTGCAGATGCGCCGCGATCCCCGGAGCCTTCATCGCCGCGCCGATCAGAGCCGGCAGGCACTCCGCCAGAGAGGCGTCACGCGCGTCGGCGCTGCGGGTTTCCAATTCGTCGAAATGTTCGCGCATCTCTCGACCCTTTCCGTTCAGCGGACAAACCGCTCCTATTCCGCGCCCAAAACGCTGCGCAGCAATTCAATTGAATCAGTAAGTTACCGTTACGCCAGCCAGCGCTTGCGGCGGCGATAGCTGCGCACGTCGCGGAAGCTCTTACGGCCTTCGTCGGACATGCCGAGGTAGAATTCCTTCACGTCCGGGTTCTCGCGCAATTCCTTGGCGGGACCGTCCATCACGATGCGGCCGCTCTCGAGGATGTAGCCGTAATGGGCGTAGCGCAGCGCGACATTGGTGTTCTGCTCGGCCAGAAGGAAGGTCACGTCCTCGTTCTCGTTAACCGATTTCACGATCTCGAAGATCTGCTCCACCAGCTGCGGCGCGAGACCCATCGAGGGTTCATCCAGCAGGATCGTCTCGGGGCGGCTCATCAGCGCGCGACCCATCGCGACCATCTGCTGCTCCCCGCCCGAGGTATAGCCCGCCTGCGATTTGCGGCGTTCCTTGAGGCGCGGAAAGTAGTCGTAGACCATATCCAGATCGGCCTGGATCGCGGCACGCCCGTCCTTGCGGGTATAGGCGCCGGTCAGCAGGTTTTCCTCGACGGTCAGGTGTTCGAAGCAATGGCGTCCCTCCATCACCTGGATCACGCCCTTGCGGACCAGATCGGCGGGAGAGCCGTCCTGCACCCGTTCGCCGCGATAGGTGATCGAGCCTTTCGTCACCTCGCCGCGCTCGGATTTGAGCAGGTTGGAGATCGCCTTCAGCGTCGTCGTCTTGCCCGCGCCGTTGCCGCCCAGAAGCGCGGTGATCCCGCCCTTGGGCACGCTCAGGCTCACCCCTTTCAGCACGAGGATGACGTGATTGTAGATCACCTCGATATTGTTGACCTCGAGAAGGGTGTTATCGGTTTTCGAAGCGTCGAGCATGGTTCTCTCCGGGGCGTTGGGGTGGCCCCCGGCGGCGCGCGCCGGAGGCCGTTTTCGATCAGTTACACTGGTCGGTGATGTTGTTTTCCGAAGCGAAGGCTGCGGAATCTTCTTCGATCAGCGGGTTCAGCACGTCCTTGTCGGATTCGATCCAGTCAGAGGCTTCGTTCCACTTCTTCGCACCGGCATCCCACTGGAAGACTTTGGCGGAGCCGGGGCCCCCGTGGTTCTCGCAGCTCGCCTTGATCGGCTGGGCGAAGTTCGGCAGGCCGAGCTCTTCCAGACGGGCTTCGGTGAGGTCGAGGTTCTCGAAACCGTCGCGCACTTCAGCGGCGTTGACGTTCGACTTGCCGGCCATCTCCTGCGCCTTGCGGATCGCTTCCGAGATGATCATCGCCGCGTACATGCCGCGCGAATAGAGCATCGTGCCGACCTGATCGCCTGCGCCCGACGCCTTGCCGGCATCGACGACATATTGCTTGAGGTCCGCATAGACCGGGTAATCCATGCCGGTGCCGTGGAACGAGAGCGCCTTGTAGCCAGAGGCCTTGTCGCCTGCCGGAGCCACGTCGTTCTCCGAACCCGACCACCAGACGCCGATGAAGTGATCCATCGGGAAGCGGATGTTCACGGCTTCCTGGATGGCGACCTGGTTCATGACGCCCCAGCCCCACATCAGGACATAGTCGGGCTTGTCACGACGGATCTGCAGCCATTGCGACTTCTGCTCCTGACCGGGGTGGTCGACGGGCAGGGTCGAAAGCTCGAAACCGTGCTTCTTGGCCAGCTCTTCGAGCGTGCGGATCGGCTCCTTGCCATAGGCGGAGTTGTGATAGACCAGCGCGATTTTCTTACCGCTGATGTCGCCGCCTTCCTGATCAATGATGTGTTTGATCGCGACCGAGGCGCCATCCCAGTAGTTGGCCGGGAAGTTGAAGACCCACTTGAACACCTTGCCGTTCGCAGCCGAGGTGCGGCCGTAGCCCGGGGTGTAGAGCGTGATGCCGTCAGCGGTGACCTTCGGGATCAGCTGATAGGTGATGCCGGTCGAGAGCGGGTTATAGGCCAGCGCGCCTTCACCCTTGGTCGACTCGTAGCATTCCACGCCCTTCTCGGTGTTGTAGGCGGTTTCGCATTCGGGGGTCGCAACCATCTCGCCGCCGATGCCGCCGTCACGCTCGTTGAGCAGGGTGAAATAGTCGTTGAAGCCATCGGCGTAGGGGATGCCGTTCGCGGCATAGGGCCCGGTGCGATAGCTGAGGTTCGGCACCACCAGTTCGGCGAAAGCCGGGGCCGTGGTCAGCGTCATCGCCGCCGCGACCAGTGCGGTTAGGGTCTTCTTCATTCGGTTCTCCTCCCAGAATGTTCGAGTGTTGCGCCGGGCGTGTCCCGGTTCTTTGTGTTGGGCGGCCCGGCCGTCAGTGCGGGAAGGGCCAAAGCCGGAGTTTTTCTTTCGCGACGCGCCAGAGCTGCGCGAGGCCATGCGGTTCCGCGATCAGGAAGGCCACGATCAGCCCGCCCACGATCATCAGCTCGATATGCGCGGCAAGGTCCGTGGGCCAACCGAGCGTGCCGACGAGCACGTTCTTGAGGAAGACCGGCAGCAGCACGAGGAAGGCAGCGCCCGCAAACGAGCCGAAGATCGAGCCCAGACCGCCGATGATCACCATGAAGAGGATCAGGAAGGACTTCTGGATGCCGAAGGCTTCGCCCACTTCCGCCGCGCCCAGATAGACCGCGAAGAACAGCGCGCCGGCGATGCCGATGAAGAAGGAGCTGACCGCAAAGGCCGACAGTTTCGTCGTCAGCGGATTCACCCCGATGATCTCGGCGGCGATATCCATGTCGCGGATCGCCATCCATTTGCGCCCCACCGTGCCGCGCGTCAGGTTACGCGCGACCAGCGCCACCAGCGTCAGCATCACGAGGCAGAACATGTATTTCGCCATCGCCGAGGTCTGCGCGCCGGTCACGAAGACGCCGAAGACGGTGCGCTCGGGCGCGTTGATCTGACCCGAGGCCGAGTAGTTGTAGAACCACGGCACCTTGTTGAAGAGCCAGACGAGGAAGAACTGCGCCGCCAGCGTCGCCACCGCGAGGTAGAAGCCCTTGATGCGCAAGCTCGGCAGGCCGAAGATCACGCCGACGGCGGCGGTGATGAACCCCGCGATGATGACGTGGAAGAAGATGTTGATGTCGGGGAAGGCCGTCATCAGCTTGTAGACGGCATAAGCGCCCACAGCCATGAAGCCCCCGGTACCAAGGCTGACCTGCCCGGCATAGCCCACGAGGATGTTCAGCCCGATCGCCGCGATGGCGTAGATCAGGAAGGGCACCGCGACCGCGTTTGCCCAGTAGTCGTTGATGAACAGCGGAACGATCCCGAAGGCGACCACCAGCACCGCGTAATAGCGCAGCCGGTCGAACTTGATCGGAAAGGTCTGACTGTCCTCCCGGTAGGATGTCTTGAAATCACCTGCTTCGCGGTAAAACATCAGCCTCTCCCTTTCGTCAGGGAGAGCGCGTCGTCTCCCGTCAGCAGTTGCCGCGCCGGATCCTCACCCAGGCCCAGAGCCCGGCTCCCGCCCCCAAGGCGGCCAGCACGATATTCAGTGTTTGCAAGGTGGTCGGTTCTTCCGGCGGCGCGGCCAGCGCGATCCATCCGAATGCCAGCGCGGCTCCCCAGCCAATCGTGAACACGGTTGCACAGGTCTTCATCGGTAACGGTCCTCCCAATGATCGTCACATCAGCGCGACGACACTGGGCTCCCCTCCCCTTGACGCCACGACATGTGGCAGCTTGTCGCACCCCCGCGGCTCGATCAAGGAATTTTTCACCGTGGCGTGAAGGCGTCGTGATCATCGCTCAGACCCTCTCGATTATCTTCTCGCCGAACAGGCCCTGCGGCCGGAACACGAGGAAGACGAGCGCGAGGACATAGGCGAACCAGTTCTCGGTCGCGCCGCCAAGGAAGGGCGCCCCGATCAGCAGTTCGAACAGCTTCTCGCCCACACCGATGATCAGACCGCCTACGATGGCGCCCGGGATCGAGGTGAAGCCGCCCAGCATCAGCACCGGAAGCGCCTTGAGCGCGATCAGCGACAGCGAGAACTGCACGCCCGATTTCGAGCCCCACATGATGCCCGCGACCAGCGCCACGAAGCCCGCGATCGACCAGACAAGGATCCAGATGAAGCGCAGCGAGATCCCGACCGACAGCGCGGCCTGGTGATCATCGGCGACCGCGCGCAGTGCCCGACCCTGCTTGGAGTATTGCGAGAACACGGTCAGCGCCGACACCAGCAGCACCGCGACGATCGCCGCCACGATATCGAGATTGTCGATGAAGAAGCCGTAGCCGAACATGTTGAAGGTGACGGTATCGATGGTCTCGTTGATGCCCTGCGGCAGCCCCACATCGAGCGTCTTGATGTCAGAGCCCCACATCACGTCCCCGAAGCCTTCGAGGAAATAGGCCATCCCGATCGTCGCCATGAAGAGGATGATCGGCGCCTGGTTCACCAGATGCTTGAGCACCACTTTCTCGATGATGATCGCGAGCACGACCATCACGGCCGCCGCCAGCAGGATCGCGACGATTGCCGGAACCTCCCACGGGAAATTCGTGTAGTGATTGCCCGTCATCGCGTTGATGAGATGGGCGAAGGGCACTTGCCCCTTCTGGATGCCGACCAGCGTCAGCGCGGCAAAGAGCGCGAGCACGCCCTGCGCGTAGTTGAAGATACCAGAGGCTTTGAAGATCAACACGAAGCCCAGCGCCACGAGCGCATAGAGCACCCCTGCCATCAGGCCGTTCAGCGTCACCTCGGCGGCATAGAGAACGATATCAGGCATGACGCGCCTCCGATGTCTGAATTGCGATGCGGATGGTCTCAGTCATGGGCCACCCCCAGATAGGCGTCGATCACGTCTTGATTGCTGCGCACCTCGTCGGGCGTGCCGTCACCGATCTTCTTGCCGTAATCCATCACGACGACCCGGTCGGAGAGGTCCATCACGACGCCCATATCGTGTTCGATCAGGACGATGGTGGTGCCGAATTCGTCGTTCACGTCGAGGATGAAGCGGCTCATGTCCTCTTTCTCTTCGACGTTCATCCCCGCCATCGGCTCGTCGAGCAGAAGGATCTTCGGCTCGGCGGCCAATGCGCGCGCCAGCTCCACCCGCTTCTTCAGGCCGTAGGGCAGACGTCCCACCGGTGTTTTCCGGATATTCTGGATCTCAAGAAAGTCGATGATCTTCTCGACCTTCTCGCGATTCTCGTGCTCCTCGGCGGCAGCTCCCGTCCACCACCAGCCCGCCTGCGACATGAGACCCTTCTTCATATGGGTCAGCCGCCCGGTCATGATGTTGTCGAGCACCGACATGCCGTCGAACAACGCGATGTTCTGGAAGGTGCGCGCGATGCCGAGGCGCGCGACCTGATAAGGTTTCATCGGCCCGCGCTTGATGCCCTTGTAGAACACCTCGCCCTCGGTCGGGATATAGAAGCCCGAGATGACGTTCAGCATCGAGGATTTTCCCGCGCCGTTCGGCCCGATGATCGCGCGGATCTCGCCCTCGCGGATGTCGAAGGAGATATCCTTGATCGCCACCACCCCGCCGAAGCGCAGCGTGATGTTCTTCATCTCCATGATGACCCCGCCGATCTGGCGGCCGTCGGCGGTGACGTAACCTTCGTTCATGTCTTTCATTCCGCCGCCTCCGCCATCTGTTTCGGGGCCACGACCTTCGCGTCGGCGATCTTCAGCGTCGCCTTGATCGAGCCTTTGCGCCCGTCCTCGTAGGTCACTTCCGTTTCGGTGTAGATCTCGTCACGCCCGTCGTAGAGCGCCGCGATGAGGTCGGCGAATTTCTCACCGATCACGTTGCGGCGGACCTTGCGGGTGCGGGTCATCTCGCCGTCATCGGCGTCGAGTTCCTTGTGCAGGATCAGGAAGCGATGGACCTGACAGCCCGAGAGCATCGGGTCTTCGGCGATGCTTTCATTCACCTCTTCGACATGCTCGCGGATCATCTCATAGACGCGCGGATGGCTCGCAAGCTCCTGATAGGAGGCGTAAGAGATGTTGTTGCGCTCGGCCCAGTTGCCGACCGCGGTGAGGTCGATGTTGATGAAGGCCGTGCACCGGTCCTTGCCCGCGCCGAACACCACCGCCTCGAGGATCGAGGGGTAGAATTTCAGCTTGTTCTCGACATATTTCGGCGCGAACAGGCGACCGTCGGCCATCTTGCCCACGTCCTTCGCGCGGTCGATGATCCGCAGATGCCCGGTGTCTTCCTCGAAGAAGCCCGCATCGCCCGTCGCGACCCAGCCTTCCGGGTCCTTGGTCGAGGCCGTGCTCTCAGCGTTCTTGTAATACTCCACGAAGGTGCCGGGGCTGCGATAGAAGACTTCGCCATTGTCGGCGATCTTCACCTCGACGCCCGGAGACGGCACGCCCACCGTATCGGCGCGCACTTCGCCATCGGGCTGCTGGGTGATGAAGACCGAAGCCTCGGTCTGACCGTAGAGCTGCTTCAGGTTGATCCCGAGCGAGCGGTAGAAGGAGAAGATCTCCGGCCCGATCGCCTCGCCCGCCGTGTAGCCCACGCGGATGCGCGAGAAGCCCAGCGTGTTCTTGAGCGGGCCATAGACGAAGAAATTGCCCAGCGCATAGGACATCCGCTTGCCGAAGCTGACGGGCTTGCCGTCGAGAATGTCGGGGCCGACTTCGCGCGCGACCTTCATGTAGTGGTCGAACAGCTTCTTCTTCAGCTTGCCCGCATCTTCCATGCGGATCATCACCGAGGTCAGCTGGTTCTCGAAGACCCGCGGCGGCGCAAAGAAATAGGTCGGCCCGATCTCGCGCAGGTCGATCATCATCGTCTCGGGGCTTTCCGGGCAGTTCACGGTGAAGCCCGACCAATAGGCCTGCCCGATCGAGAAGATAAAATCGCCCACCCATGCCATCGGCAGGTAGGCCAGAACCTCGTCATTATGGTTCAGGTGGTCGAATTCCGAAGACGCCTTGGCGGTCTCGATGATGTTGCGGTTCGACAGGACAACGCCCTTCGGCTTGCCCGTCGTGCCCGAGGTGTAGAGCATCACGCAGGTGCTGTCATAGGTCAGCTCGGCGATACGCTTGTCCAGCTCGGCCTCGTAGCGCGAATGGCCCGCGCGGCCCTCGGCCTGCACGTCCTCCAGCGCGTTCATACGCGAATGGTCGTATTTCCGCATGCCGCGCTTGTCGGTGTAGGTGACATGGGTGATCGCGTGGATGCGGTCTTCGATCTCGACGATCTTGTCGACCTGTTCCTGATCGCCGCAGACGACGAAACGCGCCCCGCAATGCTCCATCACATAGGCCATCTCGTCGGCCGCCGCGTCCTGATAGAGCGGCACCGGAATCGCGCCGCACATCTGCGCCGCGACCATCGACCAGTAATGCATGGGGCGGTTGCGCCCGATGATGGCGATATAATCGCCCCGTTCCACGCCGAGGCTCAGGAAGCCCAGCGCCATCGCGCGGATTTCCTCGGCCGCTTCGGCCCAGCTCCAGCTCTGCCAGATCCCGAATTCCTTTTCGCGATAGGCGGGGTAGCCACCATATCGGGCCACGTTCCGCGCCAAAAGCGCAGGAATCGATTGGGCAGATTCCTGCCCCTTCGCGACTGCGTCAGCCAAATTTTCCTCCCTCGTGCCGGTATGTCCGGCGTCCCTCGACCGCCCCGGGCGCTCCTCCGCGCACAGTTCGGCATGGCTCGACAGTCCATGTCAAAGTTTTCGTGATCTTTTCGTGATTGTAACGAATTCTTACGACCTCGCGTCGCCGCGAAACACGCTTTGCCGCGCCGCCCGCCAGTGGTAGCAAAAGCCAAGGAGCGGGAGGGGTGAGGTGAGCGAAACAAGCCGCGAGCGGCTGACACAGGCGGGGCTGAACCTGATCGGACAGGCGCTGTCGATCTTCGACAGCGATCTGCGGCTCGCCGTGTCGAACCGCCAATATCAGCTGATGTTCGACCTGCCCGACACGCTGACCCAGCCCGGCACCACCTTCGAGGACACGATTCGCTTCCTCGTGACGCGGGGCGAATATGGCGAGGTCGACGATATCGAGGCCGCCGTCCGCGAGCGTGTCGAGACCGCCCGCGCCTTCGAGGCCCATTACATGGAGCGCCAGCGGGCGAACGGGCGCACGATCTCGGTCGAAGGCGCGCCGCTGCCCGAAGGCGGCTGGGTCACGGTCTATACCGATATCACGCCGGTGAAGCGGCAAGAGGCGCTGTTGCGTGCGCGGTCCGAGGAATTGTCAGACCAGCTGCTCGACCATGCCGAGGCGCTGGCGGCGGCGAACCGGGAACTGGCCGCGACCAACATGGCGCTGGAGGAAACCTCGCGCCAGCTGGCGATCACCGAGGCCCGCACCCGGCAGGTGACCGAGATGATGCCCGCCCATATCGCGCGCGTCGATCGCAACCTGATCTACACCTTTTCCAACCGGCGCCTGTCGACCGTGATGCCCGGCTCGCTCGCCAATGCGGTCGGCCACCACGCGAGCGAGGCGCTCGGCCCCGAGACCTATCGCAAGATCACCCCCGGGTTTCGGCGCGCGCTGGCGGGCGAGGCGAGCGTCGTCGAGATCACCCATGACCCGTCGGGCCGGCGCATCCGCGTCGCGCTGACCCCCGACCTTGCCAGCAAGAACGAGGTGAGCGGGGTCTATATCCTCTCCACCGACGTCACGCATGAGGCGCAGGCCCGCGCAGCACTCGCGCAATCCGCGAAGCGCGAATTGGCAGCACAGCTCTCCTCGGGGCTCGCGCATGACTTCGCCAATCTCCTGACCATCATCCTCGGTCTGCAGGGGCGGCTCGAACGGATGGAGGGGCTGCCCGCCGACGCGCAGGACGCGATCCGGGCGACCCTTGGCGCGGCCCGGCGCGGCGGCACGCTTCTCGACCGGATCGCCGCGATCTCCGGCCCGCGCGAGTTGCGCCCGCAGGCGGTGGTGCTGGACGATCTCTTCGACGATCTCGCCGCGATGGCGGGGCCGACCCTTCATGATCCGGTGACGCTCGATTTCGACAATAGCGATCTGAAAGACCCGATCCTGCTCGATCCCGGCCCGTTGCAGGACAGCCTGCTGAACCTGATCCTGAACGCCAATCACGCGATGCGCGCCGAGGGCGGCACGATCCGGATCGAGGCCCGCGCGGTGCGCGATACGTGGGTCGAGATCGCCGTGACCGATCAGGGCGGCGGGTTCTCGGAAGAGGCGCTCGAACATGCGCTTGATCCGTTCTTCACGACCAAGGGCAATGAGGGTTCCGGGCTTGGCCTGTCGATGGTCTATGACCAAACCAAGCTCGCGGGCGGCACGCTGCGGCTGGCCAATACCGAGGACGGCGCGCGCGTCACGATGCGCCTGCCACTGAAACCGGCCGCGCGCCAGGCTGAGCCGATGATGGTGCTCTTGGTCGAGGATGACGAGGACATTCGCGCCAGCACCCGAGACATGCTGCGCGCGATGGATCACACGGTCGTCGAGGCGGGCACGATCGCCGAGGCCGAGGCCCTGCTGAACCTGCCCGATATCGCGCTGGTTCTGTCGGATATCCAGCTGCCCGGAACGCGCAGCGGGGTGGATCTTGCCCGCGAAATCCGCAATCAGGTTCCCATGATCCTGATGACCTCGCTGCCGCCGGGCGATGCGCTGCGCGCGCAGGCTCCCTGCCCGGTCCTTCAGAAACCCTTTACCGCCGCGCAGCTTGCGGCGCTGCTTGCGGGAGTGCCTCGATGAGTGCCGACCATCCCCTTGTCGCGATCCTCGACGACGAGCCCGAAATCCGCCGGATGCTTTCCGACGCGCTCGAAGAGGCCGGGTTCCGCACGACCTGCTACGGCCGCGCGACCGAGTTCGAAGCCGGGCTGAAGCGCTCCTCCCCCGATGTCTGCCTCGTCGATCTGGGCCTGCCCGATCGCGACGGGCTGGCGCTGGTGCATCGGCTGGCGCTGGAGTCGGGGGCCGCGATCATCATCATCTCGGGCCGCGCGCAGGTGCAGGACCGCGTGACGGGGCTGGAGCTTGGCGCGGATGATTACATCATCAAGCCCTTCGATCCGGCCGAGGTCGTGGCCCGCATCCGTGCGCGCCTGCGCAAGGGACGCAGCGAGGGCCCGGCGCAGGCGCAGACCGCCCATTTCGCAGGCTGGACCGCACATTTCGACCGCTACCTTCTGGTGGCGGAGGACGGGGCCGAAACCTCTTTCTCCCATGCCGAAGGCGAAGTGCTGCGGCTGTTTCTGGAAAGCCCGAACCGGCTGATCACCCGCGCGCAGATGCAGGAAAGCTTGGGCGGTGCGGCAGGCGAGAGCTTCGACCGGGCGATGGATGTGCGGATTTCGCGGCTGCGCACGAAGCTGGGCGAAGATCCGAAAAACCCGCGCCTTATCAAGACCATCTACGGCGCAGGCTATATCTTCCTGGGCGAGGTCCGCTGGAGCTGACGACACCGCCTCTAGCGCGGGCATCAAAGCGTTAACCTCTTTTCGCTGGCCAAAACTGCCCCGCTCTGATTCACTTCACGAAATCGGGATACAGGGGCACTGCCATGCTCAATCTCCTTCTTCACACGCCGACGTCGCGACGGTTCTATCGCGTGGAAGTCTCCGACAACCTGTTCGGAGAATATACCGTGTTGCGCGAATGGGGCCTGCAGGGCCAGACCGGGGCGTCCTGTCTGCGGTGGTTTTCCAACCTGCGCGACGCGGTCCATGCGGCGGAGCGGTTTCGCCGCCGGGCGCAGCGCCGCGGCTATGCGCTGAGCGAAGCGGGCGCGGGCGAAGCGCAGGCCTGAGCCCTACTCACTCGTCGGAGTTCTCGGCCTTCGCCACCGCAGCGCGTTCCTCGCGCTTGATCTTCGCCCGCATCTTTTCCAGCCGCGACTTGAGCTTGCTGCGGCGGCGGTTCTGATAGGCCGTGATGATCGGCAGGGACACGTAGTAGCAAATCGTCGCCGCGATCACGCCGGGACCGATCCCGCCGATCAGATAGGGCAGCCAGACATCGGTGAAGAACCGCTCCAGCCCGCTCCATTCCGCATGCTCGGGGGTGAACATCGCCCAGAAGTTATGCAGCAGATCGTGGCTCGCCGCCTGAAAGGTCTGCAGCAGGCTTTCCGGTTCCCCGCCATGATCGAGCCGGTCGCCGAGGATCTTGTGGCCCAGTTTCGTCGAGAAGACCGCTATGATCGGGAAGGTGACTGGGTTGCCGAAGAAGGTGGCGAGGATCGCGGCGAGGATATTGCCGCGCATGATCCAGGCCACGGCCGCAGCGCTGACGAAGTGAAATCCGAAAAGCGGCGTGAACGAGACCAGGACCCCGGCCCAGACGCCGCGCGCGATCCGGTGAGGTCGGTCGGGAAGCCGGTTGACCCGGTGCTTGACGTACTGGAAAGCGCGGGACCAGCCCGAACGCGGCCAGATTGCCTCGCGCAGGTTGGCCAGAAGCCCCCGTTTTTCGCGTCGTCTGAAGACCACGCCGCCGTCCTTTCTACACCCTGCGCAATGTGCGTCAGGGTTTGCGCGACAGGTTTCTGATCCGCTCCACCTGTGCCACGTCGCTCTCCGCCTCCAAGGCGGTAAGCAGGCGATGCATATGTTCTGCATCGCACAGTTCGACCTCGACGAGAACCGAATAGAAGTCCGGCTTGCGCTCCACAAAGTCGAGGTCCGAGATATTTGCCTTCTGCTGACCGATCAATGTGCAGATATGTCCCAGCACGCCAGCATCGTTCGAGATCGTGACCTTCAGGGTCGCGGTGTAGGCGGGCGGGTGTTGCCCGGTCTTCCAATGCAGATCGACCCAGCGTTCGGGCTGATCCTCGAACTCTTCGAGTGCGGGACAGTCGATGGCATGGATCACCACGCCCTTGCCGCGATAGGTGATGCCGACGATGCGCTCGCCCGGCAGCGGCTGGCAGCAATCGGCGCGGCGGAAGCTCTGATCGGCGCCGAGGCCCAGAACGGCGCGGGTCGGCTCGATCTCGGTGCCTTCGCGGCGTTGGGCGAGCTCCGGGTAAAGCGCGTCGAGCACATCCGAGGCCGCGAGCTCGGCGGAGCCGAGCCGGGCGAGAACTTCGTCCTGATCGCCGATCCCCAGCGCCTTGCCGGCGGTGCGCAGCGCCTTGTCGGTCACGCGGCGGCCGACATGCTCGAAGGCCACCCGCGCAAGTTCCTGCCCCAGCTTGATGAAGCGGTCGCGATCTTCCTCGCGCAGCGACTTGCGGATCGCGGCCTTGGCGCGCCCGGTCGCCACTATATCGAGCCAGGTCAGCTGCGGACGCTGGCCCGAAGCGGTGATCACCTCGACCGACTGGCCGTTCTTCAGCCGGGTCCAGAGCGGCACGCGGATGCCGTCGACCTTGGCGCCGACGCAGCTATTGCCGATCCGCGTGTGGATCGCATAGGCGAAATCGATCGGGGTCGCGCCCTTGGGCAGCTTCACCACATCGCCTTTCGGGGTGAAGCAGAAGACCTGATCGGAATACATCTCGAGTTTGACGTTCTCGAGAAACTCGTCGTGATCGCCATCGCCATCGGGGTCCGAGAACCGCTCGCTGAGCGAGGCGAGCCATTTCGCCGGATCGACCGCGAAGGGGTTCTGCGCCCGCTCGCCGTCGCGATAGGACCAGTGCGCCGCGACGCCCGCCTCGGCCACTTCGTGCATCTGCCGGGTGCGGATCTGCACCTCGACGCGCTTGCCGTCACGCCCCGAAACGGTGGTATGGATCGAGCGGTAGCCGTTGGTTTTCGGCTGGCTGATGTAATCCTTGAACCGGGTCGGCACCGCGCGCCAGCGGTGGTGGATCAGGCCCAGCACCCGGTAGCAATCCATCTCGGTGCGGGTAATGACGCGGAAACCGTAGATATCCGACAGGCGCGAGAAGGTGAGCTGCTTCTCCTCCATCTTGCGCCAGATCGAATAGGGCCGCTTCGCGCGACCGAAGACGTCGGCGTCGATATCCTCGTCTTCGAGCAGCGCGCGGATGTCGGCGGTGATCTTCGGGATCACATCGCCGGTTTCCTTCTGCAGGCTGACGAAGCGGCGGATGATCGAGGTACGCGCCTCGGGGTTGAGCACCTTGAAGGCGAGGTCTTCAAGCTCCTCGCGCATCCATTGCATACCCATCCGGCCTGCGAGTGGCGCGTAGATCTCCATCGTCTCGCGCGCTTTTTGCGCCTGCTTCTCCGCTCGCATCGAACGGATCGTGCGCATGTTGTGCAGACGGTCGGCGAGTTTCACGAGGATCACCCGCAGGTCTTTCGACATCGCCATGAACAGCTTGCGGAAGTTCTCCGCCTGTTTCGAGGCCGCGTTCGAAAGTTGCAGGTTGGTCAGCTTGGTGACGCCATCGACCAGCTCGGCGATCTGCTCGCCGAACATCTCGGACACTTCGCCATAGGTCGAGCGCGTGTCTTCGATCGTGTCGTGCAGAAGGGCGGTTACGATTGTCGCATCATCCAGACGCTGCTCGGTCAGGATCGCCGCCACTGCGACAGGATGCGAAAAATAGGGCTCGCCCGAATGCCGGAACTGCCCTTCATGCATGTCTTTTCCGTAGGCATAGGCCTTTCGGATCAGATCCGCATCGGTCTTGGGATTATAATTGCGGACGAGCGCGATCAGGTCTTCGACGTCGATCATTCGCGCTCGTTCCAGCCAATCAGTGGATTATTCGCGCCCCTGCGCGTCCATCAGCGCGCGCAGCATACGCTCTTCGCTCATGTCGTCTTCGACGGCACGATCGGGGCTCTCGCCACCCATGAGCATCGCCATCGAGTCCTCTTCGGGCTCGTCGACCTCGATCTGGGTCTGGTTGCTCTCGATGAGACGCTCACGCAGATCCTCGGCCGATTGGGTCTCCTCGGCGATTTCGCGCAGAGCGACGACGGGGTTTTTATCATTGTCACGCTCGACCGTGAGGGGAGCGCCAGCAGCGATTTCGCGGGCACGATGCGAAGCGAGCATTACCAGCTCGAAGCGGTTCGGAACCTTGTCAACGCAATCTTCAACCGTCACGCGGGCCATGAATCTCTCCAGAAGAACTCGGATTGAGGGCCCTACTTAGGCTTTGCAGTGCAGAAACACAAGCGCCCATCCGGCCTGTCCGCAGGGTTTTGAACACGTTACAGAGGGGAAATCGGGTTTTTTTCCACCTCGGGAAGAGCGGCGAGCATATCCATCACGCTGTCGCCCGTGATCGGGTGGCGCCAGAGCGGTGCGATTTCGGCCAAGGGAATCAGCACGAAAGCCCTGTCCTGCAAGCGCGGATGCGGCAGGATCAGCTCGGTCGGAGCGTCGCGCCGCTGCGCCTCCGGCGGAAGGTTTTTCCAGCGCAGAAAGCTCTCGCGTTCCGGCAGAACCCGATCCTCCGAGGCGATCAGGTCGATATCGACAACACGCGCGCTCCAACGACCTTCCCGCACACGGCCAAATTCTTCTTCGACTCCATGAAGTTGCGCGAGCGCATCGCGCGGTTGCAAACTGCTTCGCATTTTGCAACAAGCGTTCACGAAATCGGGACCGGACCCTTCGGGAACGGCAGGCGTCGACCAGAACCGACTGGCGGCAACCAAGGAAAACCCCAATTGCTCGAGCCGCTCGATCGCGGCGCAGAGCGTAGTGCGAGGAGACCCGAATTGGCTTGGTAGATTCGCCCCGAAAGCGACCAAATAGTTAGTGTCCATAAAGACAGATTCCGTTTCCCTCGCGAAATGCGATATGTCCTAGATAAATCTGGTCGGCCCTCCCCGCCTGTGCAACACAATTGATGCGGCTATACTTTCCGTATCGGCACCTGCGCGAACTGGTCCACCCTACCTGTGCAAGAGGACTGTATGTTCTACAAGGACGAACGGCTCGCCCTGTTCATTGACGGATCTAATCTCTATGCGGCCGCCAAGGCGCTTGGCTTTGATATTGATTACAAGCTGTTGAGACAAGAATTCGAACGTCGCGGTAAACTCGTCCGCGCGTTCTATTACACCGCTCTTCTGGAGAGTGAAGAATATTCGCCGATCCGACCGCTCGTGGATTGGCTGAATTACAATGGATTCGCGATGGTCACCAAACCCGCCAAGGAATACACGGATTCCATGGGTCGCCGGAAGGTGAAGGGCAATATGGATATCGAGCTGGCCGTCGATGCGATGGAACTCGCACCGCGCCTCGATCATATCGTGCTGTTCTCCGGCGATGGTGATTTCCGTCCGCTGATCGAAAGCCTTCAGCGTCAGGGTTGCCGCGTCTCGGTCGTCTCGACGATCCGCTCGCAGCCGCCGATGATCGCCGACGAGCTGCGCCGTCAGGCCGACAATTTCATCGAACTCGACGCGCTGCGCGAAGTGATCGGTCGCCCGCCGCGTGAGCCGCGCGAGGACGAGAACGGCGACGACAGCTGATCCGGGGCCTGACGCGACCCGTAATTCGTGCTTGAAGGGGCGTGCAGATCACCTGCGCGCCCTTTGTCTTTCGCGGAAAGCTTTATGCTCGAAAACGTCTCCCTCTTCGGCCTCTTCGTCTCGGCGCTTCTGGCGGCGACGCCGATCCCGTTCCAGTCGGAGCTCGTATTCGTCGCGCTGCAGACGCTTGGCACCCAGAATATCTGGCTGATGATCCTCATAGCCGCCGTGGGAAACACGATCGGCTCGCTCGTCACCTACGTGATCGGACTGGGCGTCACCCACTTGAAAGACCGCAAATGGTTTCCGGCCTCCGAAGCGCAGCTCGCGCGCGGCCATCGCTGGTTCGAGCGCTGGGGGATCGGGCTGCTGTTGCTGAGCTGGGCCCCCGGCGGCGATCTTATCTGCCTCGTCGCGGGCATCCTGCGGATGTCGATGTGGCTCTTCATTCCGCTGGTCTTCGTGGCCAAGGCCGGGCGCTACGCGGTGCTGGCCTGGCTGACGGCGGAAGCGATCAAACTCGCAAGCTGATCGCCTCTGGACGCGAGGCGGACGGGGCTTTAGGTCTGAACCCGAACAAAGGAGCGCGCGATGAAACCCTCCCTGACCCTTTATCTGGCGGCCCCGCGCGGCTTTTGCGCGGGCGTCGACCGGGCGATCAAGATCGTCGAGATGGCGATCGAGAAATGGGGCGCACCGGTCTATGTGCGCCACGAGATCGTGCATAACAAATACGTCGTCGACAGCCTGCGCGACCAAGGCGCGGTCTTCGTGGAAGAGCTCGACGAATGCCCCGATGACCGGCCGGTGATCTTCTCGGCCCATGGCGTGCCGAAATCGGTGCCTGCCGAGGCGTCGCGGCGCGAGATGATCTATGTCGACGCGACCTGCCCGCTGGTGAGCAAGGTCCACAAGGAAGCCGAGCGGCACTCGAACGAGGGGCTGCAGATGGTCATGATCGGCCATGCGGGCCACCCGGAAGTGCTGGGCACGATGGGGCAGCTGCCCGATGGCGAGGTGCTGCTGGTCGAGACGGTCGAGGACGTCGCCAAGATCACGCCGCGCGATCCCGATCGGCTGGCCTTCATCACCCAGACCACGCTCTCGGTCGATGACACCGCGGCGATAGTGACCGCGCTGCAGGACCGTTTCCCGAAGATCGTCGGCCCCGCGAAGGAAGACATCTGCTACGCCACCACCAACCGTCAGGCATCGGTGAAGGCGATGGCCGATCAGATAGACGCGTTGCTCGTGATCGGCGCGCCGAACTCGTCCAACTCGCGCCGTCTGGTCGAGGTCGGCAAAGCCTCGGGCTGCGCCTATTCGCAGCTGGTGCAGCGCGCCGCGGATATCGACTGGCGTGCGCTGGAGGGTGTGCAGACGGTCGGCGTGACCGCGGGCGCGAGCGCGCCGGAAGTGCTGATCGACGAGGTGATCGACGCCTTCCGCCAGCGCTATGACCTGACCGTCGACCAGATCGAAACCGCCCGCGAGGACATCGAATTCAAGGTGCCCCGCGTGCTGAGAGAGGCCTCGTGATGCGCGGTATTGGCCCGAAAATCCCCGGCGGCGCTTTGCTCCTTGGTCTTGCCGGGCTGATCCCGTTCCTCTGGGGCGTGCTGGTCGTGCAAACCGGGCAATTCGCCTTCATCGCGGACCCACGTGTGGCGGTGCTCGCCTATGGTCTGATGATCTTTTGCTTCATGACGGGCAGCCTCTGGGGTTTCGCCGCGAGCGCGGAATGGGAGACCGGCTATTTCCTCGCCGTCGCTCCGGTTATCTTCTTCATCGCCTTCGTGGCGCTCGGGATGCCGGTGAATTTCGTGCTGATTCTGGGCTTCCTCGCCCTGCTGCCGCTCGACTGGCTGTTCCAGAAATTCGGCCACACACCGCGCTGGTGGCTCAAACTGCGCATCGGCCTGACGGTCGTCGTCGTCGCCTGCCTGATCGCGATCGTAAGGACGTAACGAGATGAAGCTTTATTCGATGCCCTCCTCGGGCAACAGCTACAAGGTGCGTCTGCTGA
Organism: Thioclava electrotropha; assembly: GCF_002085925.2. NCBI lineage: Bacteria > Pseudomonadati > Pseudomonadota > Alphaproteobacteria > Rhodobacterales > Paracoccaceae > Thioclava > Thioclava sediminum. The sequence continues at coordinate 234,402 of NZ_CP053562.1, read as the reverse complement.
TGGCGTTGCTCGGTCAGAGCTACGACAAGATCGATGTCGAGTATGACACCGACGCCTTGGCCGAAGCTCATGAAAGCGGCGCGCTGCCCTTCGGTCGGGCGCCGGCGCTGCATCTCGACGACGGGCGGGTGCTCGCGGAGTCCAACGCGATCCTGACCTATCTCGGCGAGGGCTCGCGCTTCGTGCCGGAGGATCGTTTCGTCCGGGCGCAGATGCTGTCGTGGATGTTCTGGGAGCAGAACCAGCACGAGGGCGTCATCGCCGTGCGCGCCGCGATCCTGTGCTATCCGCATCGCGCCCATGAGCGCACGCAGGAGACGCTCGACGCGCTGGAAGTGCGCGGCCACGTCCTGCTGGGCATCATGGAACAGCGGCTGGAGCAGGCCGATTGGCTCGCGGGCGACGCAATGAGTCTCGCCGATATCTGCCTTTACGCCTACACCCATACCGCCGAGACCCGCGGCGGCTATGATCTCGAGCCCTTCCCGGCACTGCGCCGCTGGCTCGACCGGATCGCAGCGCTCGACGGCTATGTGGGTCTCGATGCCTGAGCTTTACGCATGGACGGACGGTGCCTGCAGCGGCAATCCCGGCCCCGGCGGCTGGGGCGTCTTGATGCGTGCGATGGACGGCGAAAGCGTCGTCAAGGAGCGTGAGCTGAAGGGCGGCGAGGCCGAGACCACCAATAACCGGATGGAGCTTCTGGCCGCGATCAACGCTCTGGAGACCCTGACCCGCGACACCGCGATCACGATCACCACCGACTCCGCTTACGTGAAGAACGGCGTCACCGGCTGGATCCACGGCTGGAAGCGCAACGGCTGGAAGACCGCGGCGAAGAAGCCGGTGAAGAACGTCGACCTTTGGCAGCGGCTGGACGAGGCGCAGCGCCGCCATCGTGTGACGTGGGAATGGATCAAGGGCCATGCGGGCCACCCCGAGAACGAGCGCGCCGACGAGCTGGCCCGCGCCGGGATGGAGCCCTTCAAACCGGCCAAGCAAAAATGACCGCCCTGCCCGACTGGCTGGGGGAGTTTCCCTTGGGCGCGGCGCTGGATTACGCCTCGGTACTGGTCTTCGCGCTGACCGGGGCTCTGGTCGCCTCGCGCCAGCAGCTCGACCTCGTGGGCTTCATCTTCATTGCCGCGCTGACCGCTATCGGCGGCGGCACGCTGCGTGATCTGCTTCTGGGGCGCGACCCGGTCTTCTGGGTCGGCGATCCGACCTATGTGCTGATCGCGGCAGGGGCGGCGGTGGTCGTGTTCTTCACCGCGCATCTCTTGGAAAGCCGCTACCGCGCGCTGCTGTGGCTCGATGCCTGTGCCTTGGCGGTCGCGGTGCCTGCGGGCGTCGCGATCACGATGCGGCTGGAGCATGGCCCGGTGATCGTGCTGATCATGGGCATCGCCACCGGCACGTTCGGCGGCTTGATGCGTGACGTGGTCTGCAACGAGGTGCCGCTGGTGCTCAAACAGGGCGAGCTGTATCTGTCCTGCGCGTTTGCCGGGGCCATGAGCGCCGTGGTCGCGACGGCCCTCGGGGCGGATACGCTGATCGCGCTGTTGATCTGCGGCGGCGTGACCTTTGCGCTGCGCGCCGGATCGCTGCGTTTCGGCTGGAAGCTTCCGGTCTACAAGGCGCGCCCGCCGAGGCAGTATTAACCGAAGTAACTCAGCACGACCGGCGCGAGGAAGGCGGTCAGCACCGCGTTCAGCCCCATGCCGATGGACGCAAAGGCGCCCGCAGTCTCATGCACCTGAAAAGCCCGCGCCGTGCCGATGCCGTGGGCGGCCACACCCACCGCAAAGCCCCGCGCCCGCCAGTCGCGAAAACCCAGCAGGTTGAGCATCGGCGTCACCGTGATCGCCCCGATCATGCCAGTGAGGATCACCAGCGCCGCGGTCAGCGACGGCTCGCCACCCAAGCTTTGCGAAATACCGATAGCCACCGGGGCCGTCACCGATTTCGGCGCGAGCGAGGCGAGCAGTTCAGGCCCCGCGCCCATCGCCTTCGCAATCGCCAGAACCGAGACGATGGCCGTGACCGACCCCGCCACGAGCCCCGCCGCGATCGGCAGAAGCGCGCGTTTCACTTTCGGCAGGTTCGCATGCAGCGGCACCGCAAGACAGACCGTCGCCGGACCCAGCATGAAGTGCACGAATTGCGCCCCGTCGAAATAACGCTGATAGGGCGTGCCCGTCATCAGAAGCACCGCCCCGAGGATAACCACCGCGATCATCACCGGATTGGCGAAGGGGCTGCGGTTCACGCGCCTGAAAATCGTATCCCCGATCCAATAGGCGATCAGCGTCGCCCACAGCCACAGCAGCGGTTCGGAGGACAGGTAGGACCAGAGCTTGAACGGATCAGTCATCGACATCGCTCCGGGTCAGCTTCGCCACCGCGACGAAGGCCGCCGCCCCGACCACGATCGCCAGCATGGTCGAGATCACCAGCGCCACCGCCAGACCCACCCCATGCTCGCGCAGCGCGCCGAGATGCGCGACGATCCCCACGCCCGCAGGCACGAAGAGAAGCGACAGGTGCTGCAACACGAACTGGGCCGTGGGGCGCACGATCTGCTGCACCTTGCCCGAGACGCTCATCGCGATCAGCAGGAAGATCATCCCCAGAACCGGGCCGGGAAGCGGCAGTTGCAAGGCGCGGGACAGGATCTCGCCGGCGAGTTGGCAGGCGAGGATCAGGGACAGGGCTGGGATCATCGGTCGGCTCCTTGGGACGCACCCGATGCTAAGCCTCCGCGATCAAAAGGAAAAGACAGCGGAGGTGCATACCCGACTGCGTCGGCGGGCATCTCGCACCCCCGAAACCTGCGCAAGAATGCGCCAATATATTGTGGATAACAGCCCCATCATCGCCAGATGCGGTGTCTTCCCATTGACTCGCAGGCCTGCTCTACGGACACTTCTCAGAACTCAGTCAGATTCGGAAAGTTCGGCAATTGCGCTTCTCTCGGCTACGTCTCAACGGTTTCAAGAGCTTCGTGGACCCCACGGATCTCGTGATCCATGACGGGCTGACCGGCGTCGTCGGACCCAATGGCTGCGGCAAGTCGAACCTCCTGGAAGCGCTGCGCTGGGTGATGGGCGAGAACCGCCCCTCGGCGATGCGCGGCGGCGGCATGGAAGACGTGATCTTCGCCGGTGCCTCGTCGCGCGGCGCACGCAATTTCGCGGAGGTCGCGCTGCAGATCGACAATACCGAGCGGCTTGCGCCCTCCGGGTTCAACGACAGCGACGGGCTGGAAATCGTGCGCCGGATCACCCGCGATGCGGGCTCGGCCTATAAGGTGAACTCCAAGGACGTGCGCGCCCGCGACGTGCAGATGCTGTTCGCCGATGCCTCGACCGGCGCGCATTCGCCCGCGCTCGTGCGGCAGGGCCAGATTTCCGAACTGATCAACGCCAAGCCGAAGAACCGCCGCCGTATCCTCGAGGAAGCGGCCGGGATTTCGGGCCTCTATCAGCGCCGCCACGAAGCGGAGCTGAAGCTGAACGGCGCGGAACAGAACCTGACCCGCGTCGACGACGTGATCGAGCAGCTCGCCTCGCAACTGGCCACCTTGGCCCGGCAGGCGCGCCAGGCCGCGCGCTACCGCACCATTGGCGAAGAGCTGCGCCGCGCCGAGGGGATGCTGCTGTATCGCCGCTGGCGCGAAGCCGATCTGGCCCGCACCACTGCCGAAGAGGCACATCGCGAGAAGGTCGCCGGGGCCGCGCAGGCGGAGAAAGCGTCCCGCGAGGCGGCCAAAGCCCGGCAAGGCAAGGAAGACGCATTGCCGCCGCTGCGCGAGGAAGAAGCCATTGCAGGCGCGATCCTGCAACGGCTCACCGTACAGCGCGATGCGCTCTCGGATCAGGAAGATCAGGCGATCGCGCGGATCGAAACGCTGAAAGCCCGGATCGAGCAGCTCGTGCGCGACATGGAGCGCGAAGCGGGTCTCAACCGCGATGCGGGCGAGACGATCGGGCGGCTCGAATGGGAGCAGGCGCAGATCGCGAAAGCCTCCGAAGGGCATGAAGACAAGCTGGCGGCCGCGGTCGATGCCGCCCATGAGGCCGCGCAGATTTTGCAGGAGCGCGAGGCGCAACTGTCGGAACTGACCGAGGATGTCGCGCGGCTCGCCGCCCGTCACCAGTCGTCGCAGCGTCTCGTCACCGACAACCGCGCGACGGCGGAGAAATCCGAAGCCGCTGCGGCGCAGGCGAAGCAGGCCGCCGAAGCCGCTGCTGCCGCGCTTGCGAAGGCGAACACGGAATTCGAAGCGGCAGAAGGCGCACAGACGCAGGCGCAGGCCGCAGCCGAAGCCGCCGAGGAAGCGCTTGGCCAAGCCGATGACGCGCGCGCCGAGGCTCAGGGCCGCGAAAGCGCGGCCCGGGCGGCGCGCTCGGAAGCCGAGGGCGAAGCGGGGGCCTTGCGGGCCGAGGTGTCGGCGCTCGCGCGTCTGGTCGATCGCGAAGCCTCCAACGGGCAGCAAATTCTCGACCGCGTCCGGGTGGATCGCGGCTACGAGGCGGCGCTGGGTGCCGCGCTCGCCGATGACCTGCGCGCGCCGGAAGTCGGCGAGGATGACGCGACCGGCTGGCAAGCCCTGCCCGACTATCCCGCGCCGCAGCCCCTGCCCGTCGGTGTCGAGCCGCTCTCAGCTCATGTGGATGTGCCCGATGTGCTGGTCCGCCGGATTTCGCAGATCGGTCTGGTCGAGGATTACGACGAGGGCGTGCGGCTGCAGGATCAACTGGCCCCCGGCCAGCGGCTCGTCTCGACCGAGGGCGACCTTTGGCGCTGGGACGGCTATCGCGCCGGTGCCGAGGACGCCCCGACCGCCGCCGCGCTGCGCCTGCAACAGCTCAACCGTCTGGTGGAGTTGAAGCGCGATCTCGAAGACGCCGAGGCGCGCGCTTCGGGCGCGAAATCCGCCCATGAGGCGCTGACCGCCGCGCTGGCCGAGGCCACCCGCGCCGATGCCGCCGCCCGCGAGGCGCGCCGTGATGCCGATCGCCGTCTGGCCGAAGCTGGCCGCGCGCTCAGCCGGGCCGAGGCCGATCGCTCCATCGCCAGTTCCAAGCTGGAAAGCGCCCAGCTCGCCGTCGCCCGCCACGAGGAAGAAGCCGGCAGCGCGCGGATGGCGCTGCGCGAGGCGGAGAATGCGCAATCCTCCCTGCCCGATCTGGACGCCGCGCGCGGCGACGTCGAGGCGGTGAAGATGACCGTCGAAGCGGCGCGGATGACGATGATGACCAAGCGCTCTGCCCATGACGAAATCCGCCGCGAAGGCGAGGCGCGGCTGAAGCGTCGGCAGGAGATCACCAAGGAAATCTCCGGTTGGCGGCACCGGCTGGAGACCGCCGAGAAACGCTCTGCCGAGCTGGAAACCCGCAAGATCGAGAGCGAGGCGGAGCTGAAGGACGCCTCTGCCGCACCCGAGGAACTGGCCGCGAAACGCGCCGAGCTGTCGGAGGCCATCGCCACCGCCGAAGCGCGTCAGGCAGAGGCGTCGGACAAGCTTTCGAGCGCGGAAAGCGCCCTGCGCGAGGCGCAGCTGGCCGAGCGCGAATCCGAACGTCTGGCTGGCGAGGCGCGCGAAGCCCGCGCCCGCGCCGAAGCGCGCGTCGATGCAGCCCGCGAGACCGTCGCCTATGCCGCCGAACGTATTCTGGAGGAGACCGAGAAGTCGCCGCAGGATCTGCTGGCAAGCCTCGACGCCGATCCCGAAAAGATGCCCGACGCGGAAAAGCTCGACGCGGAAGTGAACCGGCTGAAACGCCTGCGCGAGAGCCTTGGTGCTGTGAACCTGCGCGCCGAGGAAGACGCCCGCGAAGTGCAGGAAGAGCATGACACGCTGGTGCAGGAGAAATCCGATCTCGAAGAGGCGATCCGCAAGCTGCGCGCGGGGATTTCGGGTTTGAACCGCGAAGGGCGCGAGCGTCTGCTGACCGCGTTCGAGCAGGTGAACGAGAACTTCCGCACGCTGTTCACCCACCTCTTCGGCGGCGGCTCGGCGAACCTGCAACTGGTCGAAAGCGACGACCCGCTGGAGGCCGGTCTCGAGATCATGTGCCAGCCGCCGGGCAAGAAGCTGTCGACGCTGTCGCTGCTGTCGGGCGGTGAGCAGACTCTGACCGCGATGGCGCTGATCTTCGCGGTCTTCATGGCCAACCCCGCGCCGATCTGTGTGCTCGACGAGGTCGACGCACCGCTCGATGACGCCAACGTGACGCGCTTCTGCGACCTGCTCGACGAGATGACGCGGCGCACCGATACGCGCTTCCTGATCATCACCCACCACGCTGTAACGATGGCGCGGATGGACCGGCTGTTCGGGGTAACGATGCAGGAGCAGGGCGTGAGCCAGCTGGTCTCGGTCGACCTGAAGAAGGCCGAGGCGCTGGTGGCATAACGGCGAGGGGCTCCGCCCCCGCGCTATCGCGCCCTCGGGATATTTCGATCAAGAAGAAGAGACGCGAATCCGCTTGCGGGGAAACAGGCGCGCGCCTAGCCTCGCCGCGAAATTTCATGGAGGGCGCAATGGCCAAGATCGAAGCACGTCTCGAAGAGCTGGGAATTCACCTTCCCGATGCCCCGGCACCGGCGGCGAATTACGTGCCCTTCGTGCGCACCGGCAATCAACTGTTCGTCTCGGGACAGATCTCGAACGGGCCCGAGGGGCTGATCCGCGGCAAGCTCGGCGACGGGATGGATGTCGAAGAGGGCGCGATGGCGGCGCGGTTCTGCGGGCTGGCGCTGATCGCGCAGGCGAAAGCGGCCATTGGCGATCTCGACAAGCTCCGTGTGGTGAAGCTGGTGGGGTTCGTGAATTCGACGCCTGAGTTTACCGATCAGCCGAAAGTCGTGAACGGCTGTTCGGACCTGATGGTCGAGGTCTTCGGCGATGCGGGGCGTCACGCGCGTTCGGCGGTCTCGGCGGCTTCGCTGCCGATGGGCGTCGCGGTCGAAATCGAGGCGATTTTCGAGGTCGCGTGATGGCATTGCATCCTGATTTTCTCCGGCTTCCGATCGCGCATCGGGCGCTGCACGACTACACGCTCGGCCGTCCCGAAAACAGCCGTGGCGCAATCCGTGCGGCTATCGCGGCGGGCTATGGAATCGAGATCGACGTGCAACTCTCGGCCGATGGCGTGCCGATGGTGTTTCACGACTACGCGCTGGACCGGCTGACCGCAGAGCGCGGCCCGGTGCGCCAGCGCACGTCGGCAGAGCTTGCCGCGATCCATCTGAGCGGGACGCAGGAGGGCATTCCGACCCTCGCCGAGGTGCTCAAGATTGTCGACGGGCAGGTCCCGCTTCTGGTTGAGATCAAGGATCAGGACGGCGCGCTCGGCCAGCAGATCGGTCCGCTGGAAGAGGCGACAGCGCTGTTGCTGCGCGATTACGAAGGCCCGGTTGCGGTGATGTCCTTCAATCCGCATGCGGTGGCGGCATTCGGCGAATTGGCCCCGGGCGTTCCGGTCGGGCTGACGACCTCGGCCTATCAGCCCAATGACTGGGCGCTGCTGCCCGCAGCGCGCGGCGACGAGCTGCGCCATATTCCCGATTTCGAGCGTGTCGGCGCGGCCTTCATCTCGCATGAGGCGAAGGACCTGAACGCGCTGCGGGTGACCGAGCTGAAATCGCTCGGCGTGCCTGTTCTGTGCTGGACGATCCGCTCGGTCGACGAGGAGGCGCTGGCGCGTCGGGTGGCCGATAACGTGACCTTCGAAGGCTACCTCTCGGCGCTTCCGGCTTGACGCCGCGTGCTCAGGGTACAGATTCAGGCAAAGGATGGCCTAACCACCCGGGATAAAATGGATCAAAGCGTTGAAATCACGCTTTATTCGGATATTTCCGAAATAAGTGAAAAAGACTGGAACGCCTGCGCCTGCCCCGAAATCGGGGATGGGGAGCGGGCGTTCGACCCGTTCACCACGCATCGGTTTCTGGCCGCCCTCGAGGCCTCCGGCTCAGTCGGTCCGGGCACGGGATGGGATGCGCGACATCTCGTGGCGCGGATGGGCGATCGGGTGATCGGGGTAGCCCCCCTTTACGTGAAATCGCACAGTCAGGGCGAATATGTCTTCGATCACGGCTGGGCCGATGCGTTCGAGCGCGCGGGCGGGCGCTATTACCCCAAACTGCAATGCGCGGTGCCCTTCACCCCCGTGGCCGGACGACGTCTGCTGGTTCTGCCGGGGCTGGAAGAGGCCGGCGGCCGCGCGCTTCTGGCCGGGATGGCGCAGATCGCCGAAGGGGCCGGGGTATCTTCGGTCCATATGACGTTTTGCACCGAGGACGAGGCGGCGCTTGCCGCCGAGGCGGGCTGGCTGCCGCGGATCGGGCAGCAATTCCACTGGTTCAACGAGGGTTACGAGAGCTTCGACCAGTTCCTCGGCGAACTGAGTTCGCGCAAGCGCAAGACGCTGCGCAAGGAACGCCAGCGGGCACAGGCTTTCGGCGGCGAGATCGTTCAGCTGACCGGCGACGATATCCGGCCCGAGCATTGGGATGCGTTCTGGCAGTTCTATCAGGACACTGGCGCGCGGAAATGGGGCCGCCCGTACCTGAGCCGCGCCTTCTTCGATCTTCTGCACGAGATGCGCGACGACGTGCTTCTGGTGCTTGCGATGAACGGAGACCGCCCGATTGCGGGCGCGCTGAACCTGATCGGGCGCGATGCGCTGTTCGGGCGCTATTGGGGCTGTATCGAGGATCACCCCTTCCTGCACTTCGAGCTTTGCTACCATCAGGCGGTCGATTACGCGATCGCGCACAAGCTGAGCCGGGTCGAGGCCGGGGCGCAGGGCGAGCACAAGCTGGCGCGCGGCTACCTGCCCGTGGCCACCCATTCGGCGCATTGGATCGGCCATGAAGGTCTGCGCGGGGCGGTCGCGGAGTACTTGGAAGCCGAACGCGCCGCCGTGGACGAAGATATCGAGATACTTACCGAAATGGGCCCGTTCCGGAGCCCCTCGGGTGGCAGCGATGAGCAGGCGTGATAAGTAGCAATGTTAAAGGACGTATGACGGGAGCGATGAATGAATTTCAATGACCTGACCGATGTCAGCGCGTGGCTGACGCAGGATCGGATCGATGCGGCCATCATGGTTGCGGTGAATGTGGTGGCTGCGCTGGTGATCCTGCTGGTCGCGATGGCGATCTCGGCTTGGGCCAAACGGCGCATCGTGGCGCTGTCGCAGCGCTACAAACGGCTGGACGACACGCTCTTCGGCTTCCTCGGCAATATGGTGAAATACCTGATCCTCGCGATCGGGGTGATCTTCATCCTCAACCGCTTCGGTATTCAGACCACCTCGCTGGCCGCCCTTGTCGGTGCCGCCGGTCTGGCAATCGGTCTGGCGCTGCAGGGAACGCTTTCGAACCTCGCGGCGGGCGTGATGATCATTCTGTTCCGCCCGTTCCGCCAAGGCGATTTCATCGCGGCGGGCTCGGAAAGCGGCACGGTGACCGAGATCCAGCTCTTCTACACGGTGCTGACGACCTATGACGGCATCCAGATCATCGTGCCCAACAGCGATATCTGGTCGAGCGCGATCACCAATTTCTCCGCCAACCCGACGCGGATGATGGATCTGACCATCGGCGTCGCCTATGACGCGGACCTGAAGAAAACGCAGGAAGTGCTGGAGAATATCTCGCTTTCCGATCCGCGCGCCCTGCCGGAACCCGCGCCGGTGATCCGCGTGAAGCAACTGGGCGACAGCTCGGTCGATTTCACCTTCCGCGTCTGGGCCAAGACGGAAGATTTCTGGGGCCTGCAGGCGGAATATACCCGCAAGATCAAGGTGGAGTTCGACGCGAACGATATCGGCATCCCCTTCCCCACGCGCACGCTCGAAGTGGTGCAGGTGCCGAAAATCGAGACCCGCAGCGTGACCCGCGAAAGCGGTGCCGCTTGAACTGGCGGCCCGGGGCTGCAAGGCTGCGGGCCAGCTTAACGCATCAGGGAGTAAGCGATGACATCGAAGCTCGAACCCGAGGAACGCAAGGCGCTGCTCAATGCGCTTGAAGATACCGGATGGCGCGCGGCCGATGGGCAGGATGCCTTGATCAAGCGGCTTCTGTTCAAGGATTTCTCCGCCGCTTGGGGGTTCATGAGCCAAGCCGCGCTCTGCGCCGAGAAGATGGATCACCATCCCGACTGGCGCAACGTCTACAACAAGCTCGAAATCACGCTGACGACCCATGACTGCGGTGGCGTCAGTGTCCTCGACATCGAACTGGCCGGCGCGCTGGATTCGCTGGCCGAGGGCGTGGCCGAGGTCGACCGCGATATCGGGCGCCCGGTGATGCGACTGACCGAGCCGGTCGAAAAAGAAAAAGACTGAACGAAAAACGCCCGGCTCCTCGGCCGGGCGTTTTCATTTTGTCAGGGCGGCGGATCAGAGTTCCGCGAGAAGTCCTTCGCCTGCCGAGGCTTCGCAGGTGCCGGGGCTTTCCTCGACATTCAGATGCTTGACCACACCATCCTCGACGAGCATCGCGTAGCGCTTCGAGCGATTGATGAGGCCCGCGGGCGGCGCGGTGAAGTCCATCTCGATCGCTTGCGTGAAGGCGGCTTCCGGGTCGGCCAGCATGGTCAGCCCCGCCTCGGTCGCGCCCGTTGCCTCGCCCCAGGCCTGCATGACGAAGGGGTCGTTGACCGAGACGCAGATGATCTCGTCCACGCCCTTTTCGGCGAATTGGTCCTTGGTGCGGATGAAGCTGGGCACATGCGCGGTGGTGCAGACGCCGGTATAGGCGCCCGGCACGGCGAAGATCACGATCTTGCGGCCCTTCATCTTGTCGCCAAGGCTCACGGGTTGCGGCCCTTCATCGCCCACGGCGAGGAAAGTCGCGCCGGGAAGTACGTCGCCGGTCGTTAAGGTCATAGAAAGCTCCGATTTGTTCGCGTTGCACTTGTTCCGCCCGTCGATATAGGGTCAGGCGCGAGCCGGGCCAGTGGAGAAAGTTATGAGCGGAATAGTGATCGTCGGCGCGGGACAGGCCGCAGCCTCTATGGCCGCGAAACTGCGGGCGCTAAAATTTGACGGGGCGATCACCGTGATCGGCTCGGAGCCCATTCAACCCTACCAGCGCCCACCCCTGTCGAAAGCCTATCTGCTGGGCGAGATGGAGCTGGAGCGCCTGACGCTGCGCGCCTCCGACTGGTGGCAGGAAAACGACATCGCGCTGCGGCTCGGCACCTCCGTCACCGCGATCGACACCGAGGCGCAGAGGGTCACCCTGTCGGATGGCGAGACGCTCGATTATTCCGAACTCGCGCTCTGCACCGGAGCCACGCCGCGCCGTCTGCCCGCCGCGATCGGCGGCGATCTGGGCAATGTCTTCACCGTGCGCAACCTCGCGGATGTCGACCGGATGCAGCCCCATTTCACCCCCGGCAAGCGGCTCTTGGTGGTCGGCGGCGGCTATATCGGGCTGGAGGCGGCGGCGGTCGCGCGCAAGCTCGGCCTTGAGGTCACGCTGGTCGAGGCCGCCCCGCGCATCCTCGGCCGCGTCGCCTGCGAAGAAACTGCAGACGCGATCCGCAAGTTGCATCGCGAGCGCGGCGTCGAAATCCTCGAAGGGGTCGGCCTGACGCGACTGACCGGCGAGGAGGCCGTCACCGGCGCGATCCTTGAGGACGGGCGCGCATTGCCCGCCGATTTCGTGATCGTCGGCATCGGCATCACCCCCGACGAGGAGATCGCCCGCGAAGCCGGTATCCATTGCGAAAACGGCATCGCCGCCGACGCGCAGGGCCGCACCTCCGCGCCCCATATCTGGGCGGCGGGCGATTGCGCCTCTTTCCCCGGCTCCGAGGGGCGTATCCGCCTCGAATCCGTCGGCAACGCAATCGACATGGGCGAGCTGGTCGCCGAGAACATGCTGGGAGCAGGCCGCGCCTATGCGCCAAAACCGTGGTTCTGGTCGGATCAGTTCGACGCGAAGCTGCAGATCGCCGGGCTCAATGCGGGCTACGATCAGGTCGTCAGCCGCCACGATGACGGCAGCAGCTTCTGGTATTTCCGCGCAGGCCGCCTGATCGCGGTGGACGCGATCAACGATGCGCGCGCCTACATGGTCGGCAAGCGCCTCATCGAAGCGGGCAAGCCCGTGACGCCCGAAGCAGTCGAGACCACGGCAGAGCTGAAAGCCCTGATGCAATGAGAATTATCGGAGGCGCGAAGCGTGGGCTGAAACTGGCGGATGTGGGTGCGGGCGACATGGATGCGCATCTGCGCCCCACGACCGACCGCGTGCGCGAGTCGATCTTCAACCTGCTGACGAATGGCGGGCATGGCAATCCGGTGCCCGAGGCGCGGGTGCTCGATCTCTTCGCAGGCACCGGCGCGCTGGGGCTGGAGGCGCTGTCGCGTGGCGCGGCCCGCGTGGCCTTCGTCGATGACGGCACCGCCGCCCGCGCGCTTCTGCGCCGCAATATCGAGGCGATGCGCGCGATGGGCGTCACCGATGTCTGGCGGCGCGATGCAACCAATATGGGCCCCAATCGCGGCCCAGGCTACGATCTGATCTTCCTCGATCCGCCCTACGGGATGGGGCTGGGCGAACGCGCCCTCGCCTCCTGTCTCGAGAATGGATGGATCGCTCCGGGCGCGATGATCGTTTGGGAAGATAACACCCCGCCGATCCTGCCCGCCGCCCTCGAACAGCTCGACCAACGCCGTTATGGCGACACGCTCGTAACCCTTGCCCGGATGCCTGAATGACAAACCACCCGAAGATCCCCCATGCCGTCCTGTTCGATTGCGACGGTGTGCTCGTCGACAGCGAGCCCGCGACCTTCGACCTGATTCAGGAAGAATTCGCGCGCTATGGCGTGCACAAGACGATCTCCGAACTGGAAGACGCCTTCATCGGTTCCACCATCGAGAATGTCTATCAATGGGGCCGCGCGCATGGGGCCGATCTGCCCGAGGGCTGGGTCGATAGCTATTACGAGGGGCTCTACGCCCGGCTGCGCGAGGGGACCGATCTGATGCCCGGCATCCCGCGCCTTCTCGCCCGGCTCGATGCAGAGGGAATTCCCTTTGCGGTCGGCTCGAACGGGCGGCAGGCGAAGATGGAGGCGACGCTCGGGCAGCACCCGGATATCCGCACGCGGCTGGAGGGGCTGCTGTTCTCGGGGCAGGACATGGGACTGCCCAAGCCGAAGCCCGATCTCTACATCCATGCCGCGCGCCATCTGGGCGCTGACCCGACCGCCTGCGTGGTGATCGAGGATAGCGCCACAGGCGCGCGCGCGGCGAAAAACGCAGGCATGCGTTGCCTCGGCTACTCTCCGAAAGGCGACAATCCGAAGCTCGCGGCGGAAGGGGCGGAACTGTTCACCGACATGGCCCAAGTGCCGCGGCTCATCGGCCTCGATCCCTGATCTTCCTCTTGGCGGAAATATCCCGGGGGGCTGGCGCAGCCAGCGGGGGCGCAGCCAGCGGGGGCGGAGCCCCACTAACGACTGAATCTTAGCGCCAGGTCGGGTGGAAGCGTCCCGCCGGCGAGGTGGTGAAGATCTCGCAACCATCGGCGGTCACGCCCACCGAATGCTCGAACTGCGCCGACAACGACTTGTCCCGCGTCACGGCGGTCCAATCGTCGGCCAGAACCTTGGTCTCGGGGCGGCCCAGATTCACCATCGGCTCGATCGTGAAGATCATGCCCTCTTCCAGCATCGCGCCGGATCCTGCCCGCCCGTAATGCAGCACGTTCGGCGGCGCGTGGAACACCTTGCCCACGCCGTGGCCGCAGAAATCGCGCACCACCGACATGCGGTTGCTCTCGACGAATTTCTGGATCGCATGACCGATATCGCCAAAGGTGTTGCCGGGCTTCACCTGCTCGATGCCGACCATGAGCGAGTCATGGGTGACCTGAATCAGACGCTCGGCCTTGCGGCTCAGATTGCCCGCGACATACATGCGCGAGCTGTCCCCGAACCATCCGTCGAGGATCACGGTCACGTCGATATTGATGATATCGCCGTCCTTCAGCTTCTTGTCGCCCGGGATGCCGTGGCAGACGACATGGTTCACCGAGATGCAGCTCGCGTGCTGATAGCCGCGATAGCCGATGGTCGCCGAGGTCGCGCCCAGCTCGCCCACGCGGCGTTCGATGAAGGCGTCGAGTGCTGCGGTCGTGACCCCCGGCTCCACCAGATCGGCGACTTCGTCGAGGATCTGCGCCGTCACCTGCGAGGAGGCGCGCATTCCCGCAAAATCGCTCTGATCGTAGATCCGGATTCCGTCCTTCGTGGTGCGGCCCTGAGTATCGTCCAACGGTCTGCTCCTTAAGGGTTTCGGCCTTTAGATAGTCACAAAAGCGGGGCTTGGCCAGTGCCCGGGCTTTTCGCGCCCCGTTCCGCGCCCTATACCAAGTCGAAAGGAGCCTCACAGATGCCAAATCCCACCGCAGCGATCCTGATCATCGGCGATGAAATCCTCTCGGGGCGCACCCGCGAGGGAAACGCGCATTATCTGGCCGGACAGCTGGTCGAACGCGGAATCACCTGCCGCGAAATCCGCGTAGTGCCGGACGATAACGAGGTGATCGTAGCCGCGGTGCGGGAGCTCTCGGCAGCCCATGATCACCTTTTTACGAGCGGCGGAATCGGCCCGACCCATGACGACATCACCGCCGATGCGGTGGCCGAGGCGATGGGCGCGAAGCTCGACGTGCGCGAGGATGCCAAGGCGATCCTCGCTGCGCATTACGCAGCCCGCGACACCGAGTTCACCGCCGCGCGGCTGCGCATGGCGCGGATTCCCGACGGAGCGGAGCTGATCGAGAACCCGGTCTCTGCCGCGCCGGGCTTCTCGCTGGGCAATGTCCATGTGATGGCGGGCGTGCCGAACATCTTTCAGGCGATGGTCGAGGGGCTCTTGCCGAAACTCACCGGCGGCGCGCCGATGATCTCGCGCAGCCTGCAGGTGCTGCGCGCGGAATCCTCGGTGGCCGACGATCTGCGCGCGCTGGCGGGTCGCTATCCCGACCTCTCGATCGGCTCCTACCCCTTCGTGCAGGAAGGCCGCTACGGCACCAATCTCGTGCTGCGCGGCACCGATCCCGTTCAGGTCGACGCGGGCTTCGCCGAGCTGCAAACCGCCTTCCCGGAGGGCACATGATCGACGCCTATGCGATCATCGACGCGACCTGGCCCGCAGCCGAATATCGCCGCGCGGGCGGGTTTTTGATCCGCGACGGGCAAGGCGGCGGCTCTCGCGTCAGCTGCGCGACGCTGGAAGTGCCACTCGAGCAGGCCGACATTCCAGCCGCCGAAGCCGCGCATCGCGCCCTGGGCCAGCGTCCGCGCTTCATGATCCGCGCGGGCGACGAGGCGTTGGATGCGGTCCTGGAGGCGCGCGGCTACGAATCCTACGACCCGGTGCGGATCTGGTCGGCTCCGGTCGCCGCGATGCAGGGTGAGGTACCGCCCGTGACCGCATTCGCCCACTGGCCGCCGCTGCAAATCGCCCGCGACCTGTGGACCGAACTCGATGTCGGGCCCGAGCGCCAAGCGATCATGGATCGCGCCGAGGTGCCGAAAACCTGCGTTCTGGGCCGCAAGGACGACCGGGCCGCAGGCGTTGCCTATATCGGTCTCTACGAGGGGGCGGCGATGCTCCATGCGCTCGCCGTCGCGCCGAAATATCGCCGGATGAGCCTCGCGCGCGAGATGATCCATGAGGGCGCACGCTGGGCCGCCGAGGCCGGGGCCGAGCGGTTCGAGATGATCACGACGCTCGCCAATGACGCCTCGAACACGCTCGCCGAAAGCTTCGGTATGGAAGTGCGCGCGCAATATCACTATCGCCGCGCGCCGGAGGTGGTATGACCCGCCGGGCGACCCTCCTGCTGGCCGGGCTGCTGGCCGTCCCCCTGTCCCACGCGGCGCTGGCCGCATCGGCGGACCTGACACTGCCCGCAGGCGCCACCCAATCCGCGCAGGAAACGAGCCCCGCCACCAGCTACCAATTGGCGGTCGGGCCGTGGCAGGATGGTCAGCTCGAGACCCGCGATCTGGAAGGCGCGCGCTCCGACACCGCCTATCAGCTGCGCGCCAATCAGAACACGACGCTGCAAATCCTCGCCCCGCTGCGCGATCAGCTGAAGCAGGCAGGCTACGACATCCTCTATGAATGCGACACGCAGGCCTGCGGCGGGTTCGATTTCCGCTACGCGCTCGACCTGCTGTCAGAGCCCGCGATGCATGTCGATCTGGGCGACTTCCGCTATATCGCGGCGCGCAATGGGTCGGATTACTTCGGAATTACCGTGTCGCGCTCGTCCGAGTCGGGCTTCATTCAGGTGACCGAGATGCGGGTGCAGGACGTCACCCCCGCCCAGCCCGATGATCCGCTCGCCCCGCCGCAAACCGCGCCGATTTTGCCGCGCGCCGATGCGCCCGCCGTCGCCCCGTCCGCGCTTGCGCAAACGCTGGAGGCGCAGGGTTCGGTCGCGCTCGACGATCTCGACTTCCCCTCCGGGGCCTCTGCGCTTGGCTCGGGTGATTTCGCCTCGCTGCAGGCGCTGGCCGAGTTCCTCAAGGCCAATCCCGATTTTCAGGTGATGCTGGTGGGCCATACCGATGCTGTGGGCTCGCTTGCGGCTAATATCGCGCTGTCGAAGAAACGCGCGCAATCGGCACGGCAGAAGCTGATCGGCGATTACGGGGTGGCGGCGTCGCAGGTCAGCGCCGAGGGGGCGGGTTTCCTCGCCCCGCGCGCGAGCAACCTGACCAAAGAGGGGCGCGAGAAAACAGACGGGTCGAAGCGGTTCTCACCTCGACCCGGAGTTAGCGCCAGCCGGCGGAATGGCCCGGCGCGGGAGGGAGTTCGGTCTCACCAGTTGTCGGGGCCCTTCTCGGCGAAGGTCTTGGCGAGGAAATCGATGAAGGCGCGCACTTTCGGCTGGGTGAAACGGCCCGGCGGATAGATCGCGTAGATGCCCAGCGTCTCCATCGGCAGGTCGGGCATCGCCTCTTCCACCAGCCCTTCGCGCATCGCATCGGCGTAAAGGAAGGACGGCAGGTAAGCGATCCCAAGACCCGCAGTTGCAGCATGCAGCAGCGACTGACCGTCATTGACCGTCAGCCAGCCCGCCGAGCGGACCTGACGCCGCTCGCCCGAAGGCGCGGTCAGCTTCCAGACATTGCCAGCCGACTGGTTGGAATAATGCAGCAGCTTGTGGTCGTTGAGATCGTCGATCCGCTCGGGGCGACCGAATTTCTCGAAGTAATCCGGCGAGGCGATCATCCGGCGCGAGGTTTCGGTCAGCTTGCGCGCGCGCAGGCTCGAATCCTCCAGCTCGCCGACGCGGATCGCCATGTCGAACCCTTCGGAGATGAGTTCCACATAGCGGTTGTTCAGCACCATATTCACGGTGATTTCGGGAAATTCCTGCAAAAACTCGCCTAGAACGGGCGAGAGAAGGTTCACACCGAAATCGGTGGCGACCGAGATGCGCAGCAGCCCCGAGGGCGCCGTCTGCATCGACGTGACCAGCGCATCGGCCTCGCCCGCGTCGTTGAGAACACGACGCGCGCGGTCGTAATAGGCCAGCCCGATTTCCGTCGGCGAAACGCGACGGGTGGTGCGATTCAGAAGACGTGCGCCGAGGCGCGCCTCCAACGCCGAGACATGTTTCGACACAGCCGATTTGGAGATGCCCATCTTCTTGGCCGCATCGGTGAAGCCCCCTTGGTCCACAACGGTGGCAAAGGCTTCCATTTCAGTCAGGCGATCCATCCCAAACACCCTTCGGCTTGTAATTTCTGTTTCTTATTTCCCGCTTATCGGCACGAAATCGGGCGCAATTTAGACTTCGCGGCGACAATACGAGGGTAACAATGGGAGAGAATCCCGCAGGTTGGTGACCCCTGCGAAACGGTGGCGCTTTCGCTCTGACGCCGCGTTCGACGTGACAAGCTTGGCCTCGCGCCGCAGAGTGCGGGCCAAATCAGGGAGGGTTACATGAGCCAATATCCGCATATCTTCACGCCGCTCGATCTGGGCCATGTGACGCTGCCGAACCGCGTGCTGATGGGCTCGATGCACACCAATCTCGAAGAGCGCGGCGACTGGAATGCGGTGGCCGAGTTCTATGCCGAGCGCGCACGCGGCGGTGTCGCGCTGATGGTTACCGGCGGCATGGCCCCCAATAACGAGGGCGGCGTCTTCCCCGGAGCGGCGGGCCTGTTCACCCCCGAGGATATCGCGCATCACCAGATCATCACCGACCGCGTCCACGAAGCGGGCGGCCGGATCGCGATGCAGATTCTTCATGCGGGGCGCTACGCCTATGGCCCCGATTGCGTGGCCCCGTCGGCTATCAAATCGCCGATCTCGCCTTTCCCGCCGAAAGAGCTCGACGAAGCCGGGATCGAGAAGCAGATCGCCGACATCGCTACTGCCGCCGCGCGCGCCCGCGAGGCGGGGTATGACGGCGTCGAGGTGATGGGCTCGGAGGGCTATTTCCTCAACCAGTTCCTTGTGCGCCACACCAACAAGCGCGAAGACGGTTGGGGCGGCTCGTTCGAGAACCGGATGCGCCTGCCCGTCGAAGTGGTCAAGCGCGTGCGCGAAGCGGTCGGCCCCGATTTCATCGTGATTTTCCGGATCTCGCTGATCGACCTGATCCCCGACGGCTCGACCTGGGAAGAGGTCGTCACGCTCGCCAAAGCCGTCGAGGCGGCAGGCGCCACGATGCTCAACACCGGTATCGGCTGGCACGAGGCGCGGGTGCCGACCATCGTGACGTCGGTGCCGCGCGCGGCCTTCACCTGGCTCACCGGGCGGCTCAAGCCCGAGGTCTCGATCCCGGTCATCACGTCCAATCGCATCAACACGCCTGAAGTCGCCGAAGAGGTGCTTGGCGACGGCTGCGCCGACATGGTGTCGATGGCGCGCCCCTTCCTCGCCGATGCGGATTTCGTGGTGAAGGCGCAAGAAGGCCGCGCCGCCGAGATCGCGCCCTGCATCGCCTGCAACCAGGCCTGTCTGGACCACACCTTCCAAGGCAAGGTCTCGAGCTGTCTCGTGAAT
This sequence comes from Thioclava electrotropha, assembly GCF_002085925.2. NCBI lineage: Bacteria > Pseudomonadati > Pseudomonadota > Alphaproteobacteria > Rhodobacterales > Paracoccaceae > Thioclava > Thioclava sediminum. The sequence continues at coordinate 215,326 of NZ_CP053562.1, read as the reverse complement.
CCGCGCGCCGCCCATGAGACCGAGATCGTCATCACCAAGACCGAGGCGCCGAAATCCATCGCCGTCGTCGGTGCGGGCCCGGCGGGCCTGTCTGCGGCGATCACCGCAGCCGAGCGCGGCCATGCCGTGACCCTGTTCGACCGCGCCTCGGAACTCGGCGGGCAGCTGACCATGGCGCGTGCGATCCCCGGCAAGGAGGAATTCCACGGGCTCACCGACTGGTTCAAGACCATGATCGAGAAGACCGGCGTGACGGTGAAGCTGGAGACCGAAGCGACGCCCGAATTGCTTGCGCCCTTCGACGAGATCATCATCGCGACCGGCGTGCAGCCGCGCGACCCGGAAATCCCGACCGAGGGCGGGCAGGTCGTGAGTTACATCGACATCCTGAAGGGCCGCGTCACCGCCGGCAAACGTGTCGCAGTGATCGGCGCGGGCGGCATCGGCTTCGATGTGGCCGAATTCCTGACCGTGACCGACAGCCCGACCCTCGATCTGGAAGAATGGAAGCGCGAATGGGGCGTCGGCGATCCGGCGCAGACCCCGGGCGGGCTGACCAAGCCCGAGCCCGAAGCCCCTGCCCGCGAGGTCACGCTGCTGCAGCGCAAGAAGGAGAAGCTCGGCCGCCGCCTCGGCAAAACCACGGGCTGGGTTCACCGCGCGGCGCTGCATATGAAGGACGTGAAAATGATCGGCGGCGTGAACTACGAGAAGATCACCGCCGAGGGGCTGCATGTCAGTTTCGGCGAGGCGCGCGAGACCCCGACGTTGATCGAGGCCGATACGGTCGTGCTCTGCGCAGGTCAGCTCTCGGACCGCTCGCTGGCCGATGCGCTGATCGCGGCGGGCCGTAGCCCGCATGTGATCGGCGGCGCGGATGTCGCAGCGGAACTCGACGCGAAACGCGCCATCGATCAGGGCACCCGGCTCGCCGCCGCGCTCTGATCACCTTTTCGGCTTGGAAGAAATATCCCGGGGGGCTCCCGCAGGGAGCGGGGGCAGCGCCCCCTCATCGTCCTCAGCTGGATCGCCACGCCCCGCCATCCGCGCCGAAGCGCATGGCCAGATCGGCGACCAGCGCCATATCGACCGCATCCAGCGGCCCCTCATGGCGCGGACGGAAACGCAGGCGGAAGGCAGGCAGTATCGTCGCGAGCGGCGCCTCGGGGTAGCCGATGCTCGAGGCCAGCGCGAGGAAACTCTCGGGATCGACCGCAGGCGCAGCAGTGCCGCGTTCAGGCCAGATCGCCAAGCCCTGCCGCGCGAGCCTTTGCCAGTCGAAACGCGGACCGGGGTCGATCTTGCGCTCGGGCGCGAAATCCGAATGGCCGATGACGTTTTCCGGCGCGATTGCCCAGCGGCGCATGATCTGCGGCAGCAACTCTTCCAGCGACGCCATCAGCGGCTCGGGGAACGGACGGTCGCCTTCATTGTCCAACTCGATCCCGATGGAGCGCGAATTCACATCGCCCAGACCCTGCCAGCTCCCCAAACCCGCATGCCAGGCGCGCATCTCCTCGGGCACGAGCTGCTCGACCGAACCGTCGCGACCGATCAGCCAATGCGCGGAGACCTCCGCCTCGGGGAGGCAGAGGCGGGTGCGTGCGGACTCGCAGGACCGCATCGCGGTGTAATGGATGACGATAATTTCCGGCACCGCCCCATCGCGGCGCGGGCCGTAATTGGGCGAGGGCCAGTCGGCGCTCACTGACGCGCTTGCTGGAACGGCGTCGGATCCCAACCGCAGGCGAACCCGTCGCCATCGGGATCGAGGTTCAGCCGGTCTTTCTGCGGACCGCCTGCCGAGAGGAAGGCGCGCTGCGCCTGATCGGCCGAGACGTATTTCGCGCAGGCGTTGCTCGACGAGGTCAGCTTGATGCCCGACCGCTTGTAGACGGAATCACCCGGCCGGTTCGACACCGACAGCGCATAGGCGGCGAGGTTCGGTCCCGAACTGTCCTGATTGCTGATCGTGTTCTGCGCGACGGGCGCAGTGGCGAGGCTGCTCGACGCGGTGGTGTCGAAGCCCGGGGAGCTGGCCGTGGCGCTCGACCCGGCAGTGCTGTTCGACGCGTCGGTCTGCTGCAGTGCGGCCATCGCATCGGCCCCGATCGCAGCGCCGCTATTGTCGCCGCCATTCGAGCTGGAGGCAGAGGTCGACGGGTCGTCGCCAATTGTGCCGCCTGCATCGATCGTCGGCGCGGAGAGCGCATTGGTCGTGCCCGGCGTGGCCGTGCCGGTCGCGTTCAGCGGTGCGCCGGGCGCGTCGGGGTTCGTCGAACCGTTGTCGGTCGGCAGGACGCTCTGCGCCGAAGGCGGCACGATGGGCTGGCCGCGCAGTTCGGCCTCGCGACGGGCTTCGGGGCCACTGTCGGGGATCGAAGAGATACAGCCCGAGAGAGCCAGAACGCCGCCGAGGATCGCGAGAGCCTGTTTCATGTTACCACCATTTCTCCGGTTTGGCCGAGAAGCCTGCGGCCTGTTCGAGGACATGGGCGTGGTTCAGCAGATCGCCCTCTTCCCAGGGCCGCCCGATGAGTTGCAGCCCCAGCGGAAGACCCTTGCTGTCCAGCCCGCACGGCACCGAAACGCCGGGAAGGCCCGCAAGGTTCACCGTCACGGTGAACACATCCTGCATATACATCTCGACCGGATCGGCGCCGTCCATCTCGCCCAGACCGAAAGCGGCCGACGGGGTGGCGGGCGTCAGGATCGAGTCGATGCCCTGCGCGAAGACCTGCTCGAAGTCGCGCTTGATCAACGCGCGGACCTTGCGGGCGCGGTTGTAATAGGCGTCGTAGAAGCCAGCCGACAGCACATAGGTGCCGATCATCACGCGACGCTGCACCTCGGGGCCGAAGCCTTCGGCGCGGGTCTTCTCGTACATGTCGACGATGCCCTCGCCCGCCGCGAGCTTGGCGCGGTGACCGTAGCGCACGCCATCATAGCGCGCGAGGTTCGACGAGGCTTCCGCCGGGGCCACAACGTAATAGGCGGGCAGCGCGTATTTCGTATGCGGCAGCGAGATATCGACGATCTCGGCGCCTGCATCTTTCATCATCGCGATGCCGTCGTCCCAGAGCTTCTGGATTTCGGCGGGCATGCCCTCGATGCGATATTCCTTCGGGATACCGATCTTCTTGCCGCGAATGTCGCCGGTCAGCGCCGCCTCGAAATCCGGGACCGGAATATCGGCGGAGGTCGAATCCTTCGGATCGTGCGAGCACATCGTGCCCAGCATGATCGCCGCGTCGCGCACCGATTTGGTCATCGGGCCCGCCTGATCGAGCGAGGAGGCAAAGGCCACCACGCCCCAGCGCGAGACGCGGCCATAGGTTGGCTTGATGCCGACGATGCCGGTGAAGGCGGCGGGCTGGCGGATCGAGCCGCCGGTATCGGTGCCGGTCGCGGCAAGGCACAGATCGGCAGCCACGGCGGCAGCGGAACCGCCCGAGGAGCCGCCCGGCGTCAGTTTCCGGTCGTCGATCTTCCACGGGTTCACGGCGGGACCGTAGCAGGCGGTCTCGTTCGACGAGCCCATCGCGAATTCGTCCATCGACAGCTTGCCGAGCATCACCGCGCCCGCATCCCACAGGTTCTGCGTGACGGTGGATTCGTATTCCGGCTTGAACCCGTCGAGGATGTTCGACGCGGCCTGCGTCGCCACGCCCTTGGTGGCGAAAAGATCCTTGATGCCCAGCGGGATACCGCACATCGCGGGCGCATCGCCCGACTTGATGCGGGCATCGGCGGCCTTGGCCTGCTCCAGCGCGATCTCGGGGGTCTTGTGCACATAGGCGTTCAGCGCGCCAGCACCCTCGATCTCGCTCAGGCAGGACTCGGTCAGTTCGACCGCGGTCACGTCGCCCTTCTTCAGCGCATCGCGCGCGTCGGCAATCGTCAGTTTGTTCAGGCTCATTCGACCACCTTCGGCACGGCAAAGAAGCCCTCACGGGCATCGGGGGCGTTCTTGAGGATTTTCTCGGGATAACCGCCATCGGTCACCTCGTCGACGCGGCGCTTGAGGCGCATCGGCGTCACGGAGGTCATCGGCTCGACGCCCTCGACGTCGACCTCGTTGAGCTGCTCCATGAAGGTCAGGATGCTGGAAAGCTCCTGCGCGAGCTCGGGCAGATGGTCTTCGGGCACCCGGATCCGGGCCAGATGCGCCACTTTGCGGGCGGTGTCGATATCAATGGACATGTGCTTCTCCGCTTGTCTTGGAAGGCGGTTTAGCCCGAGCCACTGGGGCTTTCAAGCGCCGCGCCCCGCATCAGCGGGCCCCTGCCCTGTCACACGCGAATTTGCGCGCTAATCTTGGAACCTGCACAGTGCTGATACGTCACCCTGTCACAATCGAAGTGCCTAACGGAGGAAACCCATATGAAAGTCATTTGGCTCGGCCATTCCGGCTTCCGCATCGAAACCGGCGATGCGGTGATCCTGCTCGACCCGTTCCTGACCGGCTCGCCGGTCTTTCCGGACGACAAGCGCAGCGAAGCGATCGAAGGCGCGACGCATCTGCTGCTGACCCATGGCCACGGCGATCACGCCTCCGATGCGGTGCCGATCGCGAAGGAACTGGGCATTCCGATCTACTGCATTCACGAATTGTCGATCATCCTTGGCGCCGAGGGGGCCGAAACCGTCGGCTTCGGCAAGGGCGGCACAGTCGATGTCGGCGGCGCGAAGGTCACGATGGTGAACGCGACCCATTCGGCCTCGATCGACTACAAGGGCGGCGACCCGGTCTATGCAGGCCAGCCGGCGGGCTTCATGATCGAAGCCGAAGGTCACACGATCTATGTCACCGGCGACACCGACATCATGGCCGACATGGAATGGATGGGCGAGCTGCACAATCCCGATATCGGCATCCTTGCCGCGGGGGGCCATTTCACGATGGACATGAAGCGCGCGGCCTGGGCGTCGAAGAAGTATTTCAACTTCAAGACCGTCATTCCCTGCCACTACAAGACCTTCGATGCGCTGGAGCAATCGGCCCAGCCGCTCATCGACGGCTTGCCCGGTGTGGATGTGATCGAACCCGAGATACTCAAAGCGATCGAGCTCTAAGCTGAAGCGCGCCGGGTCGCGGGCGGCATTGCTTGCAGCTTGCAGCCCGGCGCGCTAGCTTCTCGCCCGGATCGGGAGGCCGAATAGATGTCAGACTTATTGTCCTTCAAGGAGATGTGCGAGCGGTTCGACGTGACCCCGCGCACGCTGCGCTATTACGAGTATATCGAGCTTCTCAATCCCCAGAAGGAAGGCCGCTCACGCTATTACGGCCCGCGCGAGGTCGCGCGGATGACGTTGATCCTGCGCGGGCGTCGATTTGGCTTCTCGCTTGAGGAACTGCGCCAGTGGCTCATGATCTACGATCAGCAAGGCACCGAAGAGCAGAACCGCGTCTGGGTCGAACTTGCCGATCGGCAGCTTGACGTATTGACGCAGCAGCGTGAAGAATTGGACGCGGCTATCGACGACCTCCGACAATTGCGTGATCAGGTTCGGGACACACTTGATTCTTGACCCTGAAATGCATTCCTTAACGTCAGCGAGGTCGTGAGAGCGCCTTGTGAGCTTGACGATTATGGCGAGTTTCGAAGAAAGAAACTTGCTTTACCGTACGGTAAAAATTCCCTGACATTACGTCATTGGATTCGTGACGCCACGTTACGGTGACGCGAACGTAAAGAAGTCTTGTAATGTGGCTGCAGGCAGACGATTTGCCGCGTCGCATTACGCAAAGGAAACGCGAGGCAGAGAGTATGACCGACACAGTAATGACGATCCGCGAGATGTGCGACGCCTTCGAGGTGACCCCGCGCACCCTGCGGTTCTACGAAAGCAAGGAGTTGCTGTTTCCCATTCGCGAGGGACAGAAGCGGCTGTTTACGCGACGCGATCGCGCCCGGCTGAAACTGATCCTGCGCGGCAAACGTTTCGGGTTTTCGCTGGAGGATATCCGCCAGCTGCTGGACCTCTACGAGATGGGCGACAAGCAGAAGACGCAGCTGAACGAGACGATCAAGCTCGCACAGCAACGTCTGGAGGAAATGACGCGCCAACGCGAGGAACTGGGTCAGGCGATCGACGAACTGGCCGGTCAGATCGAGTGGGCGGAGAAGGAACTGGAGAAGGCGCGCCACGACGACGCGGCCTGATCCGCGAAGACGACTAAAGGGAGCGAACCATGTCGAGCTTTATCGCCAACACCAAGGACATGCAGTTTGTGCTGCATGAGCTGCTCAAAGTCTCGAATTCGGATGTGCCGGGTTACGAGGAAATGGACCGCGACTTCACCGAGGCCGTTCTGGATGCGGCCGGGAAGGTCTCGTCCGAGGTGCTGGCCCCGCTGAACGAGGTGGGCGACAAGGAAGGCTGCGTGCTCGAAAACGGCGTGGTCCGCACGCCCAAAGGGTTCGACAAGGCGTTCGAAGCGATGAAAGAGGGCGGCTGGACCGCGCTCGATTGCGATCCCGAGTTCGGCGGTCAGGGCATGCCCTATCTGCTCAACTGCGCGGTGGGCGAGATGTTCGTCTCGGCCAACATGGCCTTCAACATGTATCAGGGCCTGACTCACGGCGCCTATTCGGCGATCCACACGCATGGCACGGACGACCAGAAGCAGACCTATCTGCCGAAGATGGTCACCTGCGACTGGACCGGCACGATGAACCTGACGGAGCCCCATTGCGGCACCGATCTGGGCCTGATGCGCACCAAGGCCGAGCCGCAGGACGATGGCTCCTACGCGATCACCGGCACGAAGATCTTCATCTCGGCGGGCGATCACGACCTGTCGGACAACGTGATTCACCTCGTGCTGGCGAAAGCGCCGGGCGGTGGCGAAGGCACCAAGGGCGTGTCGCTCTTCATCGTGCCGAAATTCCTCGTCAACGAGGACGGCTCGCTGGGCGAGCGCAACTCGCTCTCGGTCGGCAAGCTCGAAGAGAAGATGGGCATCCACGGCAACGCCACCTGCGTCATGAACTATGACGGCGCGAAGGGCTGGCTGCTGGGCGATCTCCACAAGGGGATGCGCGCGATGTTCACGATGATGAACGAAGCGCGTCTCGGCGTGGGCCTGCAAGGCTACGCCGTGGCCGAGGCTGCCTATCAGGAAGCGGTGGCGTACGCGAAGGACCGCACGCAGGGTCGCGACGTGACCGGCGTGAAAGCGCCCGAGAAAGCCGCCGATCCGATCATCGTGCACCCGGACGTGCGCCGGATGCTGATGGATCAGAAGAGCTTCGTCGAGGGCGCCCGCGCCTTCACCTTCTGGGGCGCGCATCTGATCGACCGCTCCCATGCGCTCAACGACGCCGAGGCCGAAGGTCTGATCTCGCTGATGACCCCGGTCATCAAGGGTTTCCTGACCGACAAGGGCTTCGAGACCGCCGTCTCCGCGCAGCAGGTCTTCGGTGGCCACGGCTATACCGAGGACTGGCCGATGTCGCAGCATGTGCGCGACGCGCGCATCGCGATGATCTACGAGGGCGCGAACGGCATTCAGGCGCTCGACCTGGTGGGCCGCAAGCTCGCTCAGGACGGCGGCAAGCACGTCATGGCCTTCTTCGAGATGGTCAAAGCCGAGTGCAAATCGCATGACGATGACGAGCGGATGAAGCCCTTCACCGACGCGCTGAAGAATGCCTCCAAGCAGCTTCAGACCGCGGGCATGTTCTTCATGCAGAACGGCATGAAGAACCCGAACGCGGCGCTCTCGGGCAGCTATGACTTCATGCACCTGATGGGTCATGTCTGCCTTGGCCTGATGTGGACGCGGATGGCGAAAGCCGCCTTCACCGCGCTCGACAACGGCGCCTCGGACACCGCGTTCTACGAAGGCAAGATCGCGACGGGTCGCTACTACATGGCGCGTCAGCTCCCGGCCTGCGCGATGCACCTCGCGCGGATCGAGACTGGCGCGGACCCGGTCATGGCGCTCGCCGACGACCAGTTCTAAGGCGACCGGATCAAACGAAAATGAACGGCGGGCCTCGGCCCGCCGTTTCAATTTTCAATCACCGCCATGTCAGGCGAAGTGTAGGGCCGGACGATTGTTTTGCGGCCGTGCGGGTCTACCCTCGGAGTCTCCATCCAGAGACGATTCCCACCGAGTCCCGCCGTCATGTATCTCGATAATGCAGAAACCAACCGCCGTTACGACGCCGCTCTCGCAGAGCTGCGTGCGCGGGGCGTGTTCCGCTCGACCCGACCGCCAATGGGCGCGCGGGTGCTGCATTGGCTGGGCTTCGAGCCGCGCCCGATTCCCTATCTCGACTGGAAGCAGAACCTGCTGATCTTCGCCGCCGGTTTCGCGGTTGCGCAGCTTCTGGTGGACCACCTGCTGAGCGCGACCGAGGGCATGTCCTTCGCGCCGCATCTGGTGACGCTGGTGATCTCGGCGCTCGCCTTCGGGGCGCTGATGACGCTGTGGCAGATCCACCGCAAGAACAAGCTCGGGCTGAGCGATTGGGACGACCTCTAGGGGCGGCCTTGAGGCTCGGAGCCAGAGCACCAGCGGTCTGGCCAGCGCGCAGGTTTCTTCCTAAGCTGCGCGCAACCTGATGCGCCTTTTCGCGCCACATTGCCCCGGAGCCTGAATGCCCAAACGCCTGCGCCTGACCCGTCGCTTTCCCGTCGCCATGACCAATGACGCCTATCGCAGACTCAACCGCTTCGCGCAGGAGGCGGATATCACGCCCGACGAGGCACTGACCTTCCTGTTCGAGCATTTCAACTCCGTCACCCACGAGGAAAATCTCAACCACCGCCTGCGGCTGTTCAAGGCCGAGCTTGGCGAGCGCAAAGCCTGATTTCGAAAGGACATCCATGACCCGCCTGTCTCTCGTTTTCGCTGTCGCGTCCCTTGCCCTCTCGGCCCTGCCCGCGTTTGCCTTCGACGCCGCCGACCGCAACGCGGTGACACAGGAAGTCGCGGGCTTCACCAAGGCAGTGGATGCGAAAGATTACTCGGTCTTCTTCGACACGGTGCCGCCGAAGATGATGCAGGCGATCGCGGATCAGACGGGTGTTCCGAAAGAGCAGCTCGAAGACATCATGCGCAAGCAGATCAACGACGCGATGGCCTCGGTGACGATCGACGATTTCGAGATGAACATCGCCGCGATGAAGACGGGAGAGACGTCTTCGGGCCGGGCCTATGCGCAGATCCCGACCTCGACGGTGATGGAGGTGCCCGATATGGGCAAGGTGCGCTCGACCAATACCACGCTGGCGCTGCAAGACGGCGAGGAATGGTATCTCGTGCGCATCGACAGCCCGGCGCAGATCGCGGTTCTGCGCAAGGTCTACCCCGATTTCGAAGGCATCGAGTTTCCCAAAGGCACGATGGAAGCGGTACGCTAACCGCGCCGCGGCCCTCGCTTTTTCCGCGCTTTCCGTTCACGTCCGTTCACCTCTCGCGACGGAACGTCGCCCTCTCCCTCGCGTTGGACGCGACGTCGTGCTGGAATGACGTTGCGGCGAAATGCTCATGAGGGGCTTACGTTCGCGTCACTTAGGGGTCAGATTGGCCCCGTGATCAGGGAGGACCGCAGCGAATGGCGGCACAACTTTATTGCTTCGGAGAGTCTGGCAACGCCTACAAGGCGGCGCTGACGATGGAACTGGCGGGCTACGACTGGGAGCCTGTTTATGTCGATTTCTTCAACGGCGAGGCGCGCAGCGCCGAATATCACGCGCTGAACGAAATGGCCGAAGCACCCGTCTTCAAAGAGGGCGATCTGACCCTGTCGCAATCCTGCGTCATCCAGCTTCATATCGCGGAGCAAACCGGCAAATTCCTCGCCGAGGATCGCAACGAGATGCTGCGCTGGATGTTCTGGGACGCGCAAAAGGGCTCGGGCCAGCAAGGCGGCCTGCGTTTCCTGATGAACTTCCTGCCCGAAGAGAAGCGTCCGCAAGAGGCGATCGGCTGGCTCAAGGGCCGCGTGCTCACCGCGATCAAGACGCTCGAGCGGCATATGGACGGTCGCGACTGGGTCGTCGGCGACCAGCCCAGCTTGGCCGATTTCGCCTGCTGCGGCTACCTCTACTACCCCGAGCCCTTCGGGTTCGACCGCAAGGAATTCCCCAATATCGACCGTTGGCTGGATGGCATCGCCGCCCTGCCCGGTTGGAAACACCCCTATGATTTGATGCCCGGCAATCCTTCCGACCGGGCGTGAGGAGGAACCATGACGGAAGCCTATATCTATGACGCAGCCCGCACCCCGCGGGGCAAGGGCCGCAAGGACGGCTCGTTGCACGAGGTCAGCTCGGTCGCGCTGTCGGCGCGGCTGCTGAACGCGGTGGCGGAGCGTAACAACCTCGAAGGCCACGCGGTCGAGGACGTGATCTGGGGCAACGCGACCCAGGTGATGGAGCAGGGCGGCTGCCTTGCGCGCTCGGCGGTGCTTCTGTCGGATCTCGACGAGCGCATTCCCGGCCTGTCGATCAACCGCTTCTGCGCGTCGGGCATGGAAGCCGTGAACCTCGCCGCCAACCAGGTCCGCGGCGGCGCGGGCATGGGCTATATCGCAGGCGGCGTCGAAATGATGGGCCGCGTCGCGATGGGCTCGGACGGTGCAGCAATCGCCGTGGACCCGTCGCTCGCGATGAAGACCTATTTCGTCCCGCAGGGCATCTCGGCCGATATCATCGCCACCGAATACGGCTTTAGCCGCGAAGACGTCGACGCGCTCGGCGTGGAATCGCAGCGCCGTGCAGCCGAGGCGATCAAGGAAAACCGTTTCGCGAAATCGATCGTGCCGGTGAAGGACCAGAACGGTCTGACCATCCTCGACCACGACGAATTCCCGCGGGCGGGCACCACGATGGAAAGCCTCGGCGGCCTCAAGCCCTCCTTCAAGGAGATGGGCGAGGTGATGCCGGGCTTCGACAAGGTCGCGATGCTGAAATACCCGCATCTCGATCACATCAACCACGTCCACCACGCGGGCAACTCCTCGGGTATCGTGGACGGTGCCGCCGCCGTGCTGATCGGCAACAAGGAATTCGGTGAGGCGCATGGCCTCAAGCCCCGCGCGCGCATCCGTGCCACCGCGAAGATCGGCACCGATCCGACGATCATGCTGACCGGCCCGGTTCCGGTGACCGAGAAGATCCTTGCCGACTCGGGCATGTCGATCTCCGACATCGACCTCTTCGAAGTGAACGAGGCATTTGCTGCGGTCGTGCTGCGCTTCATGCAGGCCTTCCAGGTCGATGCCGACAAGGTCAACGTCAATGGCGGCGCGATCGCGCTTGGCCACCCGCTCGGCGCCACCGGCGCGATCATCATCGGCACGCTGCTGGACGAGCTGGAACGCCGCGACCTGAACACCGGTCTGGCCACGCTTTGCGTCGCGTCCGGCATGGGCGCCGCGACCATCATCGAGCGCGTGTGAGGGAGGAACAAATGGCTGATTTCAAATACGAACTTGGCAGCGATGGCGTTGCCGTCATCACTTGGGACGTGCCCGAGAAGTCGATGAACGTGATGAGCATGGAGGGCTTCGCGCTTCTCGACAGCTTCATCGACAAGGCGCTGGCGGATGACAAATGCAAAGGCGTCGTCATCACCTCCGGCAAGCCCGATTTCGCGGGCGGCATGGACCTCAACGTTATCGCGGAGATGCGCGAAGGCGGCGCGCAGGCGATCTTCGACGGCGTGATGCAGATGCACCATGTCCTGCGCAAGATCGAGCGCGCGGGCATGGATCCGAAGACCAACAAGGGCGGCAAGCCGATCGCGACCGCGATCCCCGGCACAGCGCTCGGCATCGGTCTGGAACTGCCGCTGTCGACGCACCGCACCTTTGTCGCGGACAATCCGAAGGCCAAGATCGGCCTGCCCGAGATCATGGTCGGCATCTTCCCCGGCGGCGGCGGCACCACCCGCGTCTCGCGCAAGCTCGGCGCGATGGCGGCGGCGCCCTTCCTGCTGGAAGGCAAGCTCTCGGACCCCAAGAAGGCGAAAGCCGCGGGCCTGATCGACGAGGTCGTCGAAGATCCTCTGGCCGCCGCGAAGGAATGGGTGCTGAACGCCAAAGACGCCGATCTGGTCAAACCGTGGGACGCGAAGGGCTTCAAGATGCCCGGCGGCGCGCCCTATCACCCGGCGGGCTTCATGACCTTCGTCGGTGCCTCCGCGATGGTGCATGGCAAGACCGCAGGCGTCTATCCGGCGGCCAAGGCGCTCTTGTCGGCAGTCTATGAAGGCGCGCTCGTGCCCTTCGATCAGGCGATCAAGATCGAGGCGCGCTGGTTCACCAACGTGCTGCTGAACCCGTCGTCGACCTCGATGATCCGCTCGCTCTTCATCAACAAGGGCGCGCTGGAGAAAGGCGCGAACCGCCCCGACGTGTCCGATCAGAAGGTGAAGAAGGTCGGCATCCTCGGCGCTGGCATGATGGGCGCAGGCATTGCCTATGTCTCGGCCAAGGCCGGTATCGAGGTCGTGCTGATCGACAACAGCCAGGAGGCCGCCGATCGCGGGAAATCCTATTCCGAGGGCATCCTCGACAAGGGCATCTCGCGCAAGAAGGTCACCGAGGAAGGCAAGGCGAAGACGCTCGGCCTGATCAACGCGACCACGGATTACGCCGCCCTTGAGGGTTGCGACCTGATCGTGGAAGCCGTGTTCGAAGATCCGGGCGTCAAAGCCGAGGTCACCAAGAAGGCCGAAGCCGTCATCCCGCAGGACGCGATCTTCGCCACCAACACCTCGACCCTGCCGATCACCGAACTGGCCAAGGCCAGCGCGCGCCCCGAGCAGTTCATCGGCATCCACTTCTTCTCGCCCGTCGACAAGATGATGCTGGTGGAGATCATCAAGGGTGCGCAGACCGGCCCGGTGGCCGTGGCGAAAGCGCTCGATTTCGTGCGCCAGATCCGCAAGACGCCGATCGTGGTCAACGACGCGCGCTTCTTCTACGCCAACCGCTGCATCATTCCTTACATCAACGAGGGGATTCGCATGGTGGCCGAAGGCGTTAACCCGACGCTGGTGGAACATGCGGCCACGATGGTCGGCATGCCGCTTGGCCCGCTGCAGCTGGTGGACGAGACCTCGATCGACCTCGGCGTGAAGATCGCCAAGGCCACCAAGGCGGCGATGGGCGATGCCTATCCCGATGAGGCGGTCGATGACGTGCTGTTCTGGATGGCCGACGAGGGCCGGATGGGCCGCAAGTCCAACGCGGGCTTCTACGACTATGACGAGAAGGGCAAACGTCAGGGCCTCTGGGAAGGTCTCGACGCCAAGTTCCCGCGCGCCGACGAGCAGCCCGACGTGCATCACGTGCAGCATCGCCTGCTGATGGCGCAGGTGCTGGAAGCGGTCCGTGCCTTCGAGCAGGGCGTGCTGGAAGACATCCGCGAGGGTGACGTGGGCGCGATCCTCGGCTGGGGCTTCGCCCCGTGGTCGGGTGGCCCGTTCAGCTGGCTCGACATTCTCGGCGCCGGCAAGGCCGTCACGATCTGCGAGGCGCTCACCGCACAATACGGCCCGCGCTTCGAGGCCCCGGCTCTGCTGCGCGACATCGCAGCCTCGGGCGAGACCTTCTACGGTCGCTACGGCGAAGGTCAGGCCGCGAAAGCCGCCTGATCCCACAGCGCCAGAGAAACCAGAACGCCGGGACCGAAAGGCCCCGGCGTTTTTCTATGGCCGGGAGGCACTTCAACGCCCGCCTCCCACCTGTCTCCAAGACAAAGGAAAACGCCGCACCCTGGTCATGGGTGCGGCGTTCGGCCTGTCAGTTGATCAGGAGGGAATCAGGCCGGGCTATCACTCTGCCGCGTAAGCGTGCGCGGTCAGATCTTCGTCGATGAGCCCTGCAACGATCGAGCGTGCCATTTCAAGCGACAGCGTCTCGTAGTTCGGGCCTGCATCATCGTCGAAGAGTGCTTCAAGCCGGTGGCTGTTGACCGAACCGCAATGGACCATGCCAGAACCATTTGCGTAGACGATCTCCTCCTCCTCAAACTCCAGCACGATCACGTCGATCGGACGGTGGGGTGTAATCCGATCGATCCCACGATAGCCTTCAAGAGCAGAGGCAGGGATTACGGCGAAGGGGTCACCGTAAATTGCCTCAGCCATGTCGCTTTCCACCATCATGTTCTGTTCAGGCAAAAGCAGCATCGGGGTTTTGTTGCCCAACGCGCCGACCGGCACGGCGAGCGGCTTGCGATGGTCCGGGCAACGCCCGTGACCGAGCCAGAGTTGAGTTCGCTTGACGTCCACGACGGGACGCAGGCCACTGTCGAAGGTCATGACCATGTCGCGAACCGCAATTGCTTCCACCGGGCGCCAGCCCATAGCGGTCGCGATTCGCGTTCCGGCAACGATCCCCGAAGCAGCCCCGTTATCGAGCACTCGCCCGGAGGTTGCGCCCGCCAGAGCGGAATCAAAGGCGCAATCGTCGTTCCAAGTCGTCGTTGCACTGCGGGTCATGTCGGTCTTCCTTCTGAAAGTCGGCGAGGCCATTTCTTCGTCCTACCTAGATCAATTGATTCCTGGGGAGTTTCCGGGGCCGAAAGGTGACCGAAATGTGGCAAACCTATACTTTCGGACAGTAAGTTGCTCACGGACCCGTGATTGACCTATCTTTTTGGATAGGGGTTCGCGCGTTTGACCTATCTTTTTGGATAGGGGTGCGCTCACAGACCCGTGAGAATCGCCCAAATTGCGTCGCAAATTGCAATTGCGCGAAAATTTAGAATCGGTAACCGAACCGCGCGATGTCCTCGGCACAGAGTTTCGAAACCACTTCAGCATCGAAATCTGAAAAATACCCGCGCCAGTTGCGCTTCCGCTCGGAGATGTTGCATCTCGCGAGGGGAGTCACGGAAAACCCGAGATGTGACGCGAGAGGTGCGGCATCGGCCTCTACATCTTCGAGGCGAATATAGAGGTCACAAATCTCCTCCCCGTCCGGCAGCCGCATGTAGCTGCCATAGGGGGCCGCCGCGAGGGATGCCTGCGTGTGCGGATGGTTAAGGAAGTCCGAAAAGCTGAGCGACTTTGCTAACGCCACGGCGGGATGCGCCATCCGCTGCTCGCGCAACCAATGGTAGTAGCTGACGACCCGGTCCCACGGGTTCCGCACCAGCGTGAAGGTGAAATAGCTGCGTGCCTCATCTTCGCTATAGAGGCCCAGCCCGTCGCTCAGCGTGGAATGCTTCCAAAGCCGCCCCCGGGTCTCGCGTCCCTCCAGCCTGCGTTTGCGCCGCCGCGCCTTGGGCGTATCGCCGATCAGCAGGTCATCCGCCATCGCGCGGTTCTCCAGCGCGAGCGTCAGCGCCGTGCCACCCGTCTTCGGGATATGAACGAAGATGTAGCGGCGGCCATGCGAAACGATCATGCGCGCGACACTAGCTGTGACGAAAGATGACGCAAACCCTCTTTCCTTTCGCGCGATGCCGCCTGAAGATGCCCGGACAATTTACGTGGAGGATTTCATGGGCTGGCTTGCAGACGAGACGGGTCTGGAGAAATGCGCGGCGAATTACGCACCGCTTACACCTTTGTCGCATCTCAACCGCGCGCTGGAGGTCTTCCCCGAGCGACCGGCGGTGATCTACGGCAGCCGCTCTTATAATTACGTCGATTACCACGCGCGCGTGAGTCAGCTGGCCTCCGCCCTCAAGGCGCGCGGCGTGAAACCCGGCGACGTGGTGGCGACGATCCTGCCCAACACCCTGCCCCAGATCGAGGCGCATTTCGGCGTGCCCGCCTGCGGCGCGGTCCTCAATGCGATCAACACACGGCTCGATGTCGATACCGTCGCCTATATCTTCGAACATGGCGGTGCGAAGATCGTGCTCTGTGACGTGGCCTTCCTGCCGGTGGCCGAAGAAGCCGTGAAGAAGATGAAGGGCCCCGCGCCGCAGATCATCGAAGTGGCCGACCCCGAGCACGGCTTCGAGCCGACCGGGCACTACCTCGAATACGAGGCGCTGGTGGCCGAGGGCGATCCGATGTTCGACTGGATCATGCCCGAGGACGAATGGGAGAGCATCGCGCTCAATTACACCTCCGGCACGACCGGCAAGCCCAAGGGGGTCGTCTATCATCACCGGGGCGCCTATCTCTCGACTCAGGCGAATGCGATCTCGTGGCGCATGCAGCTCTATCCAGTTCTGCTGACCATCGTGCCGCTGTTCCATTGCAACTCGTGGACACATAGCTGGATGATCCCGATGATGGGCGGCACGGTCGTCGGCTGCCGGGACGTAACTGCGAAGAATATCTATGACGCGATCGCCGATCATGGCGTGACGCATTTCGGCGGCGCGCCGATCGTGCTGAACACGATCATCAACGCCAAGGACGAACATCGCCGCGCCTTCGATCATGTGGTGGAGGTCTTCACCGCCGGTGCGCCCCCGCCCGCCTCGACGCTGGCCGCGATCGAGCCTCTGGGCTTCAACGTCACGCAGGTCTACGGGCTGACCGAAACCTATGGCCCGGCGGTGGAATGCACCTGGAAGCCCTCCTGGGAGGGAACCGAGGGCGAGGCGCGCGCCGATCTTAAGGCGCGCACCGGGGTCTCGATGCCGATGCTCGAGAAGGTCACCGTCTACGATCAGGGCAAGGAGGTCGCGCGCGACGCCCAGCATCTGGGCGAGATCGTCTTCCGAGGCAACATGGTCATGAAGGGCTATTTCAAGAACCCGCAGGCGACGCGCGAAGCCTTCGAGGGTGGCGTGTTCCACTCGGGCGACATCGCCTTCATGCATCCCGACGGCTACATCAAGATCACCGACCGCGCGAAGGACATCATCATTTCGGGCGGCGAGAACGTCTCCTCGGTCGAGGTGGAGGGCGTGATCTGCGCCCATCCGGCGGTCTCGCTCGCCTCGGTCGTGGCGAAGCCGGACGAGACCTGGGGCGAGGTGCCCTGCGCCTTTGTCGAGCTGAAGGAGGGCAAGGAGGCAACGGAGGAGGAGCTGATCAAGTTCTGCCGCGCACGGCTCGCGGGCTTCAAGACGCCCAAGCGCGTGGTGTTCTCGGAACTGCCGAAAACCTCGACCGGAAAGATCCAGAAATTCGAGCTGCGGGCGGTCGCCAAACTGCTCGACGCGTAGGTCTGCTTACTACGCGCGCGCGCCCGCGCGCGAGGGACGCGCGTGAAATGCTCAGCTTTCGCTCTCGGCGCAATGCTGGCGGAAGGCGCGCGACAGCATGTCCAGCTCGGCGCGCAGCAGGTCGATCTCGGCGCGCAGATCGCCCGCCAGCGGCGCGCCTGCGACCAGCGAGAAGCGGTCGATCACCTCGCCATCCGCCTTACGGCAGACGAGGAAGGTCAGCACCCCCTCGCTCAGCAACTCCGCCGGGATCGGCTGCACGATGCGCCAGTCGCCGGGCGCGCCGCTGACCGACAGCCCCTCGAGCACCTCGCCCTGATGACGCACCTCCAGATCGGGCGCCTCTTTCTCATGGCTCACCGCTTCCCAGCGCCCTGCCTTGATCCGCGTGCTGTCCAGCATCCTCGCCTCCGTCACAGTTCGGCGCGCGGGTAGCGCGCGAAGGTGAGATCGCGGATCACCACCTCGTTCATCCGTGGGTTTTCAAAAATCAGATCGACCCACGCCTTTTCCAGCCGCCGCTCGTTCATCCGCGTATAGGCCAGATCGAATTCGACAGAGCGCGCGCCGTCGCCATGGGGCAGTTCGCGCACCAGCTGCTCCGAATTGGGGCCGTGCTTGATGTTGAGGCGGCAGAACACTTCCAGCTCCCGCTCGCAGTCCAGCTGCATCTCCAGCCGGATGAGATGGTTGAGTTGCAGCCCGCCAAGCGCCGCGTCGGGCAGGTCGAGCACCAGCGACAGGAACGACCCTTCGAACCGCAGCACATCGAGCCGCAGCCCGAACGGCGCGAGCGTTTCGCCCTTCGTATTGCGGATCTGGCGCAGCGTGATCTCGGAGCGCGGGCAGTCATGGAACAGGGTGAGGTCATCGCCAAGCTTGTCGCGGCTTTGCGCCCCCGCGATGCCATGCGGATGCGCCTTCACGCGCCACAGCGGCGGACGCCACGCCCAATCGCTGCCCGACGGTTTGCGCACAGAGCTATCGCCGGGAAAAGCCGTCAGCCGCTGTTCGGTCGCGCGCAGCACCGTGTCGACTTCGTTGCGCAGGGCGCGGGCACGTGCGCGCAGACCGCGAAGCCCCTCCGGATCCAATGCAGGGACCTTGGACGCCGCATCGCGCCAGCGCCGCAAGCTGCGCCGCTCGGCAATCCGTTGCAACAGCGATCCGCCGTTCCGTCCTGCCATGTGCTGCCCTTCTTTCCCGCCTGCCGGTGCCATCTGCGGCATCACAGCAGTTATTCCTTATCATCGGGTTGCGAGAAAGGGGGAATTTCCGCACGAACTCATCGCGTTCCGGGGTTTCGGCCGTGAAGGTGACGATGCGTCGGCTTGGGCGGTCAATTCGCGGCGCGGATCGCGGCGATGAATGTCTCCAGCAATTGCCGCTGCTGGGCATAGCTCATTTCGCCTTCCTTCAGCGGCATCACCGACAGCGCCGTGATCCGCCCGCCAAGGGCCGTGACGCCCCGCAGATAGGTCTTCGCAATCGGCGGTCCGCCCGTGCCGGAGCGGTCCTCGACCCGCAGCAGCAAGGTGCCATTCGAGATTTCGGTGCCCTTGATCGTGACGTCAGCGGCTTCGCCCGAGCGCGACAGCGCCGCGCGCCCGATTTCGGAATGGAAGAAATCACCGATTTTCTTGAGCCGGTCCTGCGACAGCTTGCCGGAGCCATCCTCCAAGGCGGGCGGCCCGACCGTGACGCTCAGCAGCGCGGGCTCGGGCGCGTGGGCATCCTCGGCATTGCCGGAGATCGCCGCGCAATTGCCAAAGAGCGCGAAGCCCCCCGCGCCGGAATTGCGCAGGCTTTTCGGATCGATGCACCAGCCTTTCGGCGCCGCCACCGTCAACGCGCCATTGGCCAGCGTGGTGCGGGCCTTCGCGACCTGCGCCGTGCCGAATGACGTCGGCTGGCAGGCGGCCAGCAAACCGGTCATCCCCAGTGCGAAGGCGAGGGGTTTCAAAAGACGTGACGAGCGGTGTCCGACAGCAGAAATCATGCGCTTGGAGATAGCCTCAGCGCCCTCATCGCGCAAGTCTGCCGGGTTTCGCCGCATTGCGGCTGCGCGAGGTTCAGCCCAATGCGATCCGGCGCGCCGCGGCCGCGCCGTCATCCGGATCGTGGCTGACCATGAGGCACGGGATACGCTCAGCCTCAAGATGCTGCAGCGTGAAACTGCGGATCTCGGCCCGCAACTCCGCATCGAGCGCGGCGAAGGGTTCGTCGATAAGCACCGCACGGGGTCGCGCCAGCAGCGTGCGCATCAACGCCGCGCGGGTGCGCTGCCCGCCCGATAGCGTCGCCGGGTCGCGATCCGCCATGCCCGCAAGCCCGGCCTGTTCCAGCGCGGCCTCCACCGCCGCGTGCCGGGCGACCTTGCCCTTCACCTGCGCCGACAGACCGAAGGCCAGATTGTCGCCGACCGAGAGATGTGGGAACAGCTGCGCCTGCTGGAACAGCATCCCGATGCCGCGCCTCTCAGCGGGGAGCTGCGTGACGCTTTCGCCATCGAGCCGGACATCCCCCGAAGCCGTGAACCCCCGCGGCAGATGGCCCCCGATATGGGCGAGCAGGCTCGACTTGCCGATCCCGGAGGGCCCCATCAGGCAGACGGTCTCTCCGGGCGCCACGACCAGCGACAGCGGAGCGAAGAGCGGCGCGGAGGCGTCGGACGCGGTCAGGCTCAGATCGATCAGTTCCAGGCTCATGCCACTCCTCCGCGCAAGCCGCGCCGGTTGCGGTGCCACCATGCCGGGACCGCGAGCGCCAGCGCGAAACCTACCCATGGCAGCGCCGCCTGCATCAGCGCAAGGATCGCGGCCAGCCGCCGGTCCGCCCCCGAGGCCAGCGCCACGGCTTCAGTCGCCAGCGCCTGAACGCGCCCCGCGCCGGGCAGCAGAACGGCCAGATATTGCGCGACCGACACCGCGACCCCGATCGCCGCCGCCGCACAGATCGGACCCAGCAGCATCGGCAGCTTGATCCGCAGAAGGCGCCGCGTCGGCCCGGCCCCGAGGCTCGCCGCACTGGCGAGATGCGCCCGGTCGAGCGCGCGCCACGGCCCGGCCAGCGCGATCATTACATAGGGAAAGACGAAGAGCAGTTCGGCCCATGTCACCGCGACCGGCCCCGGCGGCAGACCGAGCCAGAGAAACCCGGTGGTCAGCCCCTGCAGAAACCCGATCTGCGGCAGCAGAAGCGGCAGGACGATCAGCGCGCCTAGCGGCAGGCGCTTGCCGGAGCGGTCCTCGCTTTCCAGCCAGAGCATTGCGAGGATCAGCGCCAGCGCCGTCGAGACAAGCGCAAGGGTCAGGCTGGTCAGCGCAGGCCCCGCCCAATCGGCGCTGGCCCAGCGTTTGAGGGTGAGGTCGGCGGGCAGCGCATCGGGAAAACGCCAGAAGCTCGCTAGGCTCCACAGGACCAGGGCGCCCAGCGATCCGATCGCGAGGGCGCCGCCCGCGCCGATCAAACCAGCGCCGCTCCAGTTCCGCCGCGACACGCCGCGATGCCCCTTCCGGATCAGCGCCTTGCCGAGTCGCGCCACCGCGCGCTCGCCAACCATCCATAGCGCCGCACTCGCCCCCATCACGGCCAGCAAGATCACCGCCAGCGCCGAGGCGGGCACCGCCTGCGCGGGATCGGGCGCGCCGTAGAGCCGCAGAATGCGCACCGCCAGCGTCGGCGGGTTCGACGGCCCGAGGATCAGCGCCATGTCGACGACCGACAGCGAGAAGGCCAGCACGATCAGCACCGGCAGGCGCAGCGCCGGGTAAAGCTGCGGCCAGACAATCCGAGCCCAGACGCGGCCCGGCGCATAGCCAAGCGCGCGCCCCGCCGCCATCTGCTCGGCAACCGGGCGCTGCGCGGCGGCCACCAGCGTCATCAGCGTCAGGAACGGTACCTCTTTCAGCATCAGCCCGAGGATCAGCGACAGCCCCCACGGATCGCCCAGCGTCACGATCTGCGGCGGCAGATCCCAGCCGGTCGCCCAGGGCGAGATCAGCCGCGCGGCCCAGCCCGAGGGCGCGATCAGAAAGGCCAGCCCGATCGCCAGCGCCGCATGGGGCACTGCCAGCAGCGGCGTCAGCCAGCGCGACGCCGATTGCCGCGTCACCAGCCAGCGCGCCAGCGGGATCGAGGCCACGAGCGACAGCATCGCCGCCCCTAGGCCGGTCACCAATGTCAGCCGCAGCGAGGTGAGGATACCCGGCGCGGCCAGAGCCTCGGTGAAGCCCTCCCAGCCCAGATCAACCCGCCCCAGCCCCGGCTGCCAGCCGAAACCGGTCGCCAGCGTCAGCGCCGCGCCGAGCAGCACCGGCGCGCCGATCACCAGCGTCAGGATCGCCCCGGCGAGCCGCATCGGAACCTCACTTCGTGTAGCGCTGCGCCCAGTCCTCGGTGAGCTTGGTCATCCAGCTCGGATGCGGCTCGGGGAGCGTCGGCCCGAGATCGTTCAACGTCGGCAGCGCGGGCGCGGTGGGCAGGTCCGCGAAAGCCGCCTTCGCGTCGGCATCCAGCTTTGCCGGATCGAGCACCGAGAAACTGCCCAGCACGCGGATATCCTGCATATGCGCCTGCGTGGCCGGGTCGAGCAGGAAATTCGCGACCAGCTCCGCCCCCGCCTGATGCGCCGCGTTATAGGGGATCGCGACGTAGGAGATATTCCCGATCGTGCCGCCTTCAGGCACCCAGACGCGGACCGAAGGCGGCAGCACGCCCTGCTCGATCATCGCAGCTGGCGCGGCCGGGTCGAAGAACATTGCGAAATCGACCTCGCCGTCGGCCAGTAATTGCGCTTGCACGCTCTCGTTCTCGGGGAAGGATTTACCCTCGCGCCACATCAATGGGCGCAGCGCGTCATACCATGCCCAGAGCGGCGCGGTTTCCTTGGCATAGGCCTCGTCCGTCACCGGCTGTGACAGCGCCGCCGGATCGGGCGCAAGCTCGACCAAAGCCTGCTTGAGGAAGCTCGCCCCCATGAAATTCGACGGGTTGGGGTGGGTGAAGCGGCCCGGATGCGCCTTCGCCCAGTCCAGAAGCCCTGCCATATCCTTCGGCGGATCGCTCACCCGCTCCGCATCATAGGCAAAGGCGAATTTCGCGAGCCGCCACGGGCTCTCGTACCCTTCCGTCGGGACGGTGAAATCGGTCGTCGCCGCCGAGCCTTCGGACAGGTCGAGATATTTCGCATTGGGCAGATCGGAAACGAACGGCCCATGCAGCAAGCCCGCCTCTTTCATCGCCAGAAAATTCGGCCCGTTGATCCAGATAAGGTCAACCGCGCCGCCGTCATTCTTACCCGCCGCCTTCTCGGCCTGCACGCGCGAGACGGCTTCGGCGGTGTCGGACAGCTTCACCTGCTCGACCGTGACGCCGTATTTCTCCTGCATCTGGTCGGACACCCAATCTATGAACGCATTGGTGCGCGGATCGCCGCCCCAAGCGTTGAAATAAACCGTCTGGCCCTTCGCCTCGGCTTCCGTTTGCGCCCAATCGGCAAAGGCGGGCGCGGCAAGCGGCAGCGCGAGACTCGCGGCAAGAACCGGGGCGGCAAGAAGGTTTCTCATACTCTCTCCGTTCAGGAAAACGCCCGCCAGCCCATCAGCCAGCGGGTTACGGTGGTCACGAAACAAGCGGCAGCGAAGAGGCCCGAGAGGATCGGGAAGGCCTGCGGAAACAGGCAGATCGCCGAGAAGAACAGGATCGTCTCGGCCCCTTCGGTCAGCCCGCCAAGGTAATAGATACCCTTGGTCGGATAGGCTTCAGTGCTCATCCCGCGCTTGGCGGCGATGGAGGCGAAGGCGAGGAAGCTCGATCCGGTGCCGACGAAGGCCGCGATCAGGACGGTCGCGGCCAGCGCGTTGCGCGCAGGATCGGCCAGCGCGAAGCCCACCGGGATCAGCGCGTAGAACAGGAAATCGAGCGCAATATCGAGGAAAGCCCCGCGATCTGTCGGCCCCTTGATCCGCGCGATGGCCCCGTCGAGTCCGTCCGCGATCCGGTTGATGAGGATCAGCGCCAGCGCCAGCCAATAGGCATGGAATGCCAGCGCCGGGATCGCCAGAAGACCCAGTGCGAAGCCCGCCACCGTCACCTGATCGGCGCGGATACCGCGCGCGGCCAGCGCCTCGGCGGGGGGCTGCATCATCGCGCGTTGCAGCGGCAGGAGAGCTGCGTCGATCATCCGCGCCTCCAGGTCATGAAACGCTCGGCGATCCGCAGCGTGCGCGGGTTCACATGGGCCTGCCGCCAGCGCCCGGCGGCGTTTTTCGCGGCCTCGGACCAGCTCGGATAGATATGCGGCGTCGAGAGAATCTTGCCCAAGCCCAGCCCGTGCCGCATCGCCAGCGCGAACTCCGCCAGCACCTCGGCGGCATGTGCCCCGCAGACCGTGGCACCAAGGATCTTGTCGGAGCCTTTCGCGGTGACGATCCGCACGAAGCCCTGCCCCGCCCCTTCGGCGAGCGCGCGGTCGAGATCGCCCAGCGGATAGGTCGTGACCTCGTGATGCACGCCCTCGGACTCAGCTTCCGCAGCTGTCATCCCCACCCGCGCCAGTTCGGGCGAGGTGAAGACCGCATGCGGGATCGGCGCGGCATGAGCCTTGAAGCGCCAGAAGGGCGAGGCCAGCGCATTCGCCGCCGCGATCCAGCCCTGATGGCCTGCGGCATTGGTCAGCTGCAACGGTCCCGCCGCGTCGCCTGCGGCGTAGATATTGGGCATCAGCGTCTCGAGGTAGTCGTTCGTCTCGATCACCTTGTTCGCCGGAATGCCCAGTTTCTCCAGCTCGAAGCCTTCGAGCCGCGCCTTGCGCCCGACCGCGACCAGAAGCGTGTCGAATTCGATCTTCGAGCCGTCCTCCAGTTCCAGCCATTTGCCGCCTTCTTCACCGGACTCGTCACGCCCGAAACGGATCGCCTTCGCGCCGAGCTTCAGGTCGACCCCATCGGTGCGCAAGGCTGCCGCGATGGCATCCGAGGCTTCCGTATCCTCACGGATCAACAGCCGCTCCGCCGCCTCGACCACGGTGACGCCCGCTCCAAGGCGTGCCAACGCCTGCGCGATCTCGCAGCCAATCGGGCCACCGCCGAGGATCACCATCTTCTCGGGCGGTGCGGGCATCGCGGCAAGCGCCTCCCACAGCGTGTCCGAGGTCAGCGGCTCGACCGATCCGATCCCCTCGATCGGCGGGATCACCGGGGCCGCGCCAGTGGCAAGCACCACCCCGCGCGCGGTCAGGCGCTCATCGCCCACACGCACCGTCCACGGGTCTTCCAGCCGCGCATGACCTTCGATCACCTCGACGCCGAGACCTTCATAGCGTTCCACGGAATCATTCGGCTCGATCTGCGCGATCACCTCGGAGATTCGCTGCGTCACCACCGGCCAATCGACCGAGACATCCGCGCGCACGCCCAGCGCCTCGGAACCGCGCGCCACGCCCGCAGCCCGAGCCGAGGCGATCAGCGCCTTCGACGGCACGCAGCCGAAATTCAGGCAATCGCCGCCCATCGGGCCTTCCTGCACCAGCGTCACTTTCGCCTTCGCCTGCGCCGCGACATAGGAGGCCACCAGCCCCGCAGCCCCCGCGCCGATCACGATCAGGTTGCGGTCGAACTTCGCCGGGCGCTCATAGCCGCGATAGGCCCGCTTGCGTGCCCAGACCCGCAGCGCCGCGCGCGCCACCCACGGAAACACCGCCAGCGCCGCAAAGGCACCCAGCAGCCCCGGCGAGACGATCCCCGACAGGCTGTCCAGATCGCCCAGTTGCGCGCCCGCCGCGACATAGACGGCGGTGCCGGGCAGCATTCCGAGCTGCGAGACGGCATAGAATTTCCATACTTTCATCCGGGTCAGCCCGAAGGCGAGGTTGATCACGAAGAACGGCACGACCGGGATCAGCCGCAGCGAGAACAGGTAGAACTCGCCGTCGCGCGCCGCCCCTTTCTCGATCTTCGTGAGCCGCGGGCCAAGCCGCCCGCGCACCCAGTCGCGCATCAGGTAGCGCGCGACCAGAAAGGCCAGCAGCGCCCCGATGGAGGACGCGAACGAGATCAGAACCAACCCCTGCCAGAACCCCAGAAGCGCGGCACCCAGCAGTGTCAGCCAGACCGCGAAGGGCAGCGAAAGCGCCGTCACCACGACGTAAGTGACGAAGAACCCGATGGGCAGCGCCAGCGGATGCGCCTCGCGCCACGCGGCGAGGCTGTCGCGCAGCGCGCGCAGCCGCTCGGGGTCGGGATCGGCCACCAGAAAGGCCGCGATCACCGCCAGAGCGATCAGGCCAAGGAATATCAGAGGTTTGCGCATGGTCCTCCCGTGGGTCACGCCCCAGTGATAGAGGCGATGCGATCTTTCCCCAAGTCGTTTCGCGCGCCGATTTCGTTACGCGCTTTCTCTCGGAGCCGCTATTTGGCACTGTTACGCACAAAACGGAGGCGGGGATGCATTTCATTGCAGTCGATGGCGGAGGCAGCGGGTGCCGGGCGGTATTTGCCGACGGTTCTGGCCGCGTCATCGGGCGTGGCGAATCCGGCCCTGCGAATATCGCCTCGGACTATGACGAGGCGCGCCATCACATCTTCACCGCCATCGAAACCGCGATGGGCACTATCGACGCGCGCGAGATTCGCGCGGTGCTCGGGCTGGCGGGGGCGAACCATGCGCCGGCCGCAGAGGCCTTGGCGGACGAGTTGCCTTTCCCGGCCCGCGTCGTGCAGGACGTGACGACCTCGGTGCGCGGTGCGCTGGGGCCCGAGGACGGGATCGTCGCGGCCATCGGCACGGGTTCGTTCTTCGCGCGGCAGCTGAACGGTCAGCAGCACGCGATCGGCGGCTGGGGCTTACGGCTGGGCGATGAGGGATCGGGCGCGTGGATCGGCCGGGCGCTCGGGATGCGGGCCGGACGTGCGCTCGACGGGTTCTGCCCGGTGACGCCGCTCCTGCGCGAGTTGCTCGAGGAGATGGATGGGCGAAACGGGCTGATCGCTTTCAGCCTCGACGCGACCCCCGCCGATTGGGCGCGGTTTGCGCCGCGTATTCTGCAATCGACCGACCCCGCCGCCGTGGCCGTACGCGAGGCGGCGCAGGCCGAGATCCGCGCGGCGATTGCGCTTTTGCAGCCCGAAGAGCCGCTTCCGGTGACGTGGCTCGGCGGGCTTGGGCAGGGTCTTGCGCTGGGTGACTGGCCGCAGCGGGCCGCGAAAGGCAATGCGCTGGACGGCGCCTTGGCATTGGCGATGGAGGATGCGTTTTGGACAAGCTGATCCTGACGGGCGCGCGCGTTTTCGACGGCACCGCCTTCCATGAAAACCATGCGATCGTGCTGGAACAGGGTCGAATTTCGGCACTCTGCCCGATCGCGGAGATGCCCGAGGGCGAGGTGGTCGAGTTTCCGGGCGGCACGCTCGCGCCCGGTCTCGTCGATCTGCAGGTGAATGGCGGCGGCGGCGTGATGCTCGACGGGCACGCGACGCTCGAGACGCTCTCCACCATCTGCGCCGCGCATACCGCTCTCGGCGCGACCACGATCCTGCCGACGCTGATCACCGATACCCGCGCCGCGACTCAGACGGTGCTGGCGGCAGGCATCGCCGCCGTGACGCGCGTTCCGGGCTTCGGCGGGCTTCATCTGGAAGGCCCGCATCTCGACCCCAAGCGCCCGGGATGCCATCCGCCCGGCTGCATCCGCCCGCTGGACGAAGAGGACATCGAGACGCTGCTCGAGGCGAAGACCGGGTTGCCTGCGCTGATCCTGACGCTCTCGCCTGCCAATGCGACGCCCGAGCAGATCGCGCGGCTGTCCGAGGCCGGGATTGTCGTCAGCCTCGGCCATTCGGAGTGCAGCTTCGCGGAGGCTCAGGAGGCCATCGCGGCGGGCGCGCGGATGGTCACGCATCTCTTCAACGCGATGAGCCAGCTGGGCAGTCGCGAACCCGGCCTTGTCGGTGCGGCGCTGTCGCAGCCGGTCTCCGCGGGGCTGATCGCGGATGGCATCCATGTGCATCCCGAGACGATCCGGCTGGCGCTGGCGGCGAAACGGCAGGGCGAGGTCTTCCTTGTCTCCGACGCGATGGCCTGCGCCGGGTCCGATCTGATGGAATTCGATCTCGCCGGTCGTCGCATCCAGCGGCGCGACGGGGCGCTGCGGCTGGAGGATGGCACGCTTGCCGGGGCCGATCTGTCGCTGCCGCAGGCGGTGCGCTTCATGATCGAGACGGTCGGCGTATCACCGGAACAGGCGCTCGCGATGGCCAGCCGTATCCCGGCCGAGGCAATCGGCGCGCCGGTGGGCCGGATCGCGCCGGGCTTCGCCGGGGACCTGGTGCATTTCGATGACGACTGGCGCCTGACCGAGGTCTGGCAGGGCGGTCAGGCGAAATCCTCCACCGCGTAGCCCTGAATGTAGAGCAGCGCGCTCAGATCGCCGAAGTTGATCCGGATGTCACATTCCGCGGCGACCGAGGGTTTGGCATGCAGCGCGACGCCCGCACCGGCGAGCTTCAGCATCCCCAGATCGTTCGCCCCATCGCCCACGGCCATGACCTGCGCGTGATCCAGTTTCAGCTTTTCCGAAATTTCCAGCAAAGCCTGAACCTTCGCCTCACGCCCGAGGATCGGCTGCGACGGCACGCCCGTCAGCTTGCCATCCTCGACCAGCAGCAGGTTCGCGCGGTTCTCGTCAAACCCGAGCGTCTCCGCCACAAAGCCGGTGAACGCCGTGAACCCGCCCGAGACCAGCGCGCAATAGGCGCCGTTGGCCTTCATCGTCGCCACCAGATCATGCCCGCCCGGCATGAAGCTGATGCGCTTTTCGATCACCTCGGAAATCACGCTCTCGGGCAGACCTTTCAGCAGGCCCACCCGCTCGGTCAGCGCGCCCTCAAAGTCCAGCTCGCCGTTCATCGCCCGCGCGGTGATCTCTTTCACCCGCTCGCCCACGCCCGCGACATCGGCCAGCTCGTCGATGCATTCCTGCTGGATCATCGTCGAGTCCATATCGGCCAGCAGCATCTGCTTGCGCCGCCCCTCGGTGGGCTGCACGACCAGATCGACGCCCAGCCCCTGCAGGCCCTCCC
The DNA here is from genome assembly GCF_002085925.2 of Thioclava electrotropha. Lineage (NCBI taxonomy): Bacteria > Pseudomonadati > Pseudomonadota > Alphaproteobacteria > Rhodobacterales > Paracoccaceae > Thioclava > Thioclava sediminum. Next base: position 187,142 of record NZ_CP053562.1, on the reverse strand, counting down.
AGGCCTCCCAACGATTCGACGGCACACGGTCCACCATGAACTCGGCCGCGACATTCGGATTGAGCCAACGCGCCGCGCCGCCGCCCCATGCACCGCAAAGCGCATCCAGCGTGCCTTGATCCAGATTGGCCTCTTTCGGGTCAGCGATCAGCGTGGCGGTAAACATGCGCGCTCCTTGGGGAATGTCGGTTCAAATGTCGTATCCGTGACCTGATGCGGCGCATTAGACCAAAAATTCTCCTTGCGCCAGAGCGGGCGCGAGCGTATCTGCGGCGGCGGGACACCCTTCCCCAACGAAGGGCATATATCTGGAAGGATACCAGCAATGGCTATTCAAGCTCCGGCTACGCGGCCGGCAAACCCGCGTTTTTCTTCGGGCCCCTGCACGAAGATCCCCGGTTTCTCCCTCGACATGCTCAATGACGCGCCCCTGGGCCGTTCGCACCGTGCCGCTATCGGCAAGGCGAAGCTGAAAGAGGCGATCGACACCACCCGCGAAATTCTGGGCGTGCCCGCCGATTACCGCATCGGCATCGTGCCCGCCTCCGACACCGGCGCCGTCGAAATGGCGATGTGGTCGCTGTTGGGCGAGCGCAAGGCGACGATGGTCGCTTGGGAAAGCTTCGGTGCAGGCTGGGTGACCGACGTGGTCAAGCAGCTCAAGATCGAGGCCGAGACGAAGACCGCCGACTATGGCGATATCGTCGATTTCTCCACCATCGACTTCAACACCGACGTGGTTTTCACGTGGAACGGCACCACCTCGGGCGTGCGCGTCCCCAATGGCGATGCGATCCCGGCGGACCGTGAAGGCCTGACCATCTGCGACGCCACCTCGGCCGCTTTCGCGATGGACCTGCCGTGGGACAAGCTCGATGTCACCACCTTCTCCTGGCAGAAAGTGCTGGGCGGCGAAGGCGGTCACGGCGTGCTGATCCTGAGCCCCCGCGCTGTCGAGCGGCTGGAGAACTACTCCCCCGCCTGGCCGCTGCCGAAGATCTTCCGCATGACCAAGGGCGGCAAGCTGAATGAGGGCATCTTCAAGGGTGAGACGATCAACACCCCCTCGATGCTCTGCGTCGAAGATTACCTCGTGTCGCTGAATTGGGCGAAATCGGTGGGCGGGCTGAAGGGCCTGATCGACCGCGCCGATGCCAACGCGAAAGTCGTGTGGGACTTCTGCGCCGCGAAGCCGTGGATCGCGAACCTCGCCAATGATCCGGCGACCGCGTCGACCACCTCCGTCTGCGTGAAGTTCACCGACGATCGCATCAAGGATGGCGCAGCCTTCGCCAAAGCCGTCGCCAAGCGGCTCGAGAATGAAGGCGTGGGCCTCGATCTCGGCGCCTATCGCGACGCCCCGGCCGGTCTGCGCATCTGGTGCGGCTCGACCGTCGAGACGGCGGATGTCGAGGCGCTGATGCCTTGGGTCGAATACGCCTTCGAGACCGAGATCGCCGCGCAAGCGTGATCCGTGACAGATTGGCGGGCCTCCGGGCCCGTCCTTTCCCGATATTCTGAAAATTCAAGGAGCCCAGACATGGCCCCCAAGGTTCTCGTCTCCGACAAGCTCTCGGAAACCGCCGTCCAGATCTTCCGCGACCGTGGCATCGAGGTCGATTTCGAACCCTCGCTCGGCAAGGACAAGGAAAAGCTCGCCGAGGTGATCGGCAAGTATGACGGTCTCGCCATCCGCTCGGCCACCAAGGTCACGGCGAAACTGCTCGAAAGCGCAACCAACCTGAAAGTCGTCGGCCGCGCCGGTATCGGCACCGACAATGTCGACAAGGAAGCCTCGAGCAAGAAAGGCGTGATCGTGATGAACACGCCCTTCGGCAACATGATCACCACCGCCGAGCACGCCATCGCGATGATGTTCGCCGTTGCGCGCCAGATCCCCGAAGCCGATGCCTCGACGCAGGCCGGCAAATGGGAGAAGTCGAAATTCATGGGGGTCGAGCTGACCGCCAAGACCCTCGGCGTGATCGGTGCGGGCAATATCGGTGGCATCGTCTGCGACCGTGCGCGCGGCCTGAAGATGAAGGTCGTGGCCTATGATCCCTTCCTGAGCGAAGAGAAGGCGGCCAACATGGGCGTCGAGAAGGTCGAGCTGGACGAACTGCTGCGTCGCGCCGATTTCATCACGCTGCACGTGCCGCTGACGGATTCGACCCGCAACATCCTCTCGAAGGAGAACCTGCAGAAAACCAAGCCCGGTGTGCGCATCATCAACTGTGCGCGTGGCGGTCTGGTCGACGAGCAGGCGCTGGCCGATCTCATCAAGTCGGGCCATGTCGCGGGCGCGGCCTTCGACGTGTTCGCCGAGGAACCGGCGACCGATAACGTCCTGTTCGGCCTGCCGAACGTGGTCTGCACGCCCCACCTCGGCGCCTCGACCACCGAAGCGCAGGAAAACGTCGCCCTGCAAGTCGCAGAGCAGATGTCGAACTACCTGCTGGACGGGGCGGTCGAAAACGCGCTCAACATGCCCTCGATGACCGCCGAAGAGGCGAAAGTCATGGGCCCGTGGGTCCGTCTCGCGCAGCACCTCGGCGGCTTCATCGGCCAGATGACCGAAGATGCGATCAAGGCGATCAACATCACCTTCGACGGTGTGGCGTCCGAGATGAACCTCAAGGCGCTCGACGCCGCCGTGGTTTCGGGCATCCTGAAAGCCAGCCAGCCGGACGTGAACATGGTCTCCGCCCCGGTCATCGCGAAAGAGCGCGGCATCCAGATCTCGACCACCTCGCAGGACCAGACCGGTATCTTCGAAGGCTACATCAAGGTCACCGTCGTCTCGGAGAGCAAGGAACGCTCGATCGCGGGCACCGTGTTCTCGGATGGCAAGCCGCGCTTCATCCAGATCAAGGGCATCAACATCGACGCCGAAGTGGGCGAGCACATGCTCTACACCACCAATGACGACGTGCCCGGCATCATCGGTAAACTCGGCACGATCCTCGGCGAGAAGGGCGTGAACCTCGCGAACTTCACCCTGGGTCGCTCCAAGCAAGGCGGCGAGGCGATCGCGATTGCCTATGTCGACGAGGCCGTCGGCCAGGACGTGGTCGACGCGCTGAAAACCTCGGGTGGCTTCAAGCAGGTCAAACCGCTGGAATTCGTCCTCGGCTGACTTAGCTGAACGGTTGAATCCGGGCCCTCCGCCGCGCGCGGGGGGCCTTTTCATTGGAAGGGACAGGCATGCGCACCTATGCGATCGGCGACATTCACGGACATCTCGACAAGCTCAAGCGCGCGCATGAGCTGATCGAAGCGGATCGCGCGGCATGCGGCGAGACCGAGGCCCCGATCGTGCATGTCGGCGATCTGGTGGATCGCGGGCCGGACTCTGCCGGTGTGATCGACTACCTGATGAAAGGTCAGCAGCGCGGCGAGAACTGGATCGTGCTGCGCGGCAATCACGACAGGATGTTCCTCGGCTTCCTCGACGATCCCTATACCGAAGATCCGATCCTGAGCGCGGAGGTCTCCTATCTCAATCCCCGCGTCGGCGGCGAGGCAACGCTGGAAAGCTACGGCATCTCCGACGCGTTCACCCGCCCGCTCGACGAGGTCGCAAAGGAACTATCCGCGATCCCGCAGGCCCATCGCGACTGGCTCGCGGGACAGCCCGCCTATTTCCCCCGCGGCGAGGCGATCTTCGTTCATGCGGGCATCCGCCCCGGCGTGGCGATGGAGGATCAGGTGGAGGATGACCTGCTGTGGATCCGCAAACCCTTCCTGACCGACAGCCGCGACCACGGGGCGCTGATCGTGCACGGCCATACAAACATCAAGGCGGCCACCCATTACGGTAACCGCCTCAATCTCGATTCCGGTGCGGGCTATGGCCACCCGCTCTCGACCGCAGTCATCGAAGGCCGCGACGCGTGGCTTCTGACGCCCGAGGGCCGGGCCGAACTGCCACGCGGCTGAGCATCAACGCGGCTCGAAATAGTCGAGCGGGATCTTCAGGTAGGACCGCCCGTCCCCCTCGGCCTCGGGCTTGCGCCCGCCACGGATATTCACCTGCAACGCGGCCAGCATCAGCTTCGGCAGCGGCAGGGTCGCATCACGCGCTTCACGCGTCTTGATGTACTCCTCACGGGTGATGCCGTCCTTGACGTGCTTGTTGTGCTTGCGGTGATCGGCGACGGTCGCGCCGGTCTGCGGCTCCTTGCCTTCGCCGGGATAGTCGTGCCCGATGAACAGCCGCGTCTCGGCGGGCAGATCGAGGATCGCCCGGATCGAATCCCACAGCTCGGCCGCGGAGCCGCCCGGGAAATCCGCCCGGCTCGTACCGCTTTCAGGCTGCATCAGCGTATCATGCACGAAGGCCGCATCGCCCACGACATAGGTGATCGAAGCCAGCGTATGCCCGGTCGAGAGCATCACCGTCACATCGAGATTGCCGATCCTGAACGTCTCGCCCTCGGCGAACAGGTGATCCCATTGCCGCCCGTCCTGCGGCAGCTCGGGCGTGTTGTAGATCTCGGCCCAGAGGCTTTGCACCTTGCGCACGCGCTCGCCGATGCCGCGCTTGGCGCCCAGTTTCTCGGCCAGCCAGACGGCGGAAGAAAAGTGGTCGGCATGGGGATGCGTATCGAGCACCCACTCCACGTCGATCCCCTCGGCCTTCACGTAATCTAGGATCTTCTCGGCGTTGCCCAGCGTCGTGGCAGCGGCCTGATGGTCGTAATCCCAGACCGGATCGACCACGGCCCCCTTCATCGTATCGGAGTCGTGAAAGACGTATTGCCAGCTTCCGGTGGGTTTATCCCAGAACCCTTTGACGATCGGGTTGGCAGTCATGTCGGCCTCCTAGTCATATTCGTTTTCTAGAATGTGTCCCCTTGGCCGAGAGTTTCAACCCACCGCCCGGCCAAATGACGTCTCGTCATAACCGCGTGGCCCTGCTGGCGCGGGTTCAGCCCATTCGCTACCCTCTCGCCGACCCAAACATTGGAGGCTACCCATGACCGGTATCGTCATTCTCTCCGGCACCCGCACGCCTATCGGCACGTTCGGCGGCACGCTGTCCGGCTTTGCGCCGATCGACCTCGCCACCCATGTCTCGAAAGAGGCGATCTCGCGGGCGGGCGTGTCGGCGGACAAGATCGGTCAGGTGGTCTTCGGCCATATCATCAACACCGAACCGCGCGACATGTATCTCAGCCGCGTGGCGGCGGTGAATGCAGGCGTCCCGGTCGGCACGCCCGCGATGAACGTGAACCGCCTTTGCGGCTCCGGCGTTCAGGCGGTCGTCTCGGCGGCGCAGATGCTGATGATGGGTGACGCAGATTTCGCGCTGGCCGGCGGCGCCGAGGTGATGAGCAAATCGCCCTATATCCTGCCCGCCGCCCGCTTCGGTCAGAAGATGGGCGACGCGAAGATGCTCGACATGATGACCGGCGCGCTGTCGTGCCCCTTCGGCACCGGCCATATGGGCGTGACCGCCGAGAACGTCGCCGCCGAGTGTTCGATTTCGCGCGAAGAGCAGGACGCCTTCGCGATGGAAAGCCAGGAGCGCGCGGCGAAAGCGATCTCTGAGGGTCACTTCAAGGAAGAGATCGCCCCCGTCGAGATCACCACGCGCAAGGGCACGACCGTCTTCGACACCGACGAGCATCCGAAACAGACGAGCCTCGAGAAGCTCGGCTCGCTCAAGCCGGTCTTCCAGAAGGACGGCTCGGTCACGGCGGGCAACGCCTCGGGCATCAATGATGGTGCTGCAGCGCTGGTTCTGGCCCGCGAAGAGGCCGCGAAAGAGGCGGGCCTGACCCCGCGCGCCAAGATCACCGGCTACGCCATCGCGGGCGTGCGCCCCGAGGTGATGGGCCTCGGGCCGATCCCCGCCGTGCGCGCGCTGCTGGAAAAGACCGGCATGCAGGCCTCCGATTTCGACTGGATCGAGAGCAACGAAGCCTTCGCCTCGCAGGCGCTGGCCGTTTCGCGCGAGCTGGGTCTGGATGCGTCGAAGGTGAACCCCGATGGCGGCGCGATCGCGCTTGGCCATCCGGTCGGCGCCACCGGCGCGATCCTGATCGTGAAGGCACTGCACGCGCTGGAGCGCACCGGCGGCAAGCACGGCCTCGTCACCATGTGCATCGGTGGCGGCCAAGGCATCGCGCTCTCGATCGAGCGTCTCTGAGACCCGATCTTTGAGGGTCAAGCGGGCGGGCAATCCATAGCAATTTAAGGATTTTCCCGCCCGCCCCTCATCGCGGTTAACCCGCCTTTCACGTAGCACTGCAACTCTGCCTCCCGGACCATACGGGGGGCTTTGCCGCGTCCATGCACAAGGCGATCGCAGAGAAACTGGCACAGGAACGCCGCGGACGGCTCGCGGCGGAAAAGCTGTTGGAGCAGAAGCGCCAGGAGCTGTTCGCCGCCAACCAGAAGCTGGCCCAGCACGCGCGCATGCTCTCCGATCAGGTGGTGGAGCAGCGCGAGGGCCTCGCCCGGGCGCTCAGCGAACGTGAAACCCTGCTGGGCGAAAACAGTCGCGTGCGCGACGATCTCGAACGGGCCAATTCACTCGCCCAGATCGCGCAGGCGCGGCTCTGGCATGCGGTCAATTCGATCTCGGACGGCTTCGCGGTCTTCGACAGCGACCTGCGCCTCGTCGCCGCCAACGAACTGTTTCTGGCCTTTTTCGAAGGAGAAATCGCGATCGGCCCCGGCGTTTCCTATGACGAGGTGACGCGCATCGCGGCAGAGAGCGGCTTCTTCGACCTGCAGGGACGCGACCCGCTCGATTGGCATTTCGAGATGTGCGAACGCATCCGCCGCACCGAGATCCCCCCGATGGAGCTGCGCACGCAGGATGGCCGCTGGTTCCGGCTCAACGACACATGGGGCGCGCAGGGCGATCTCGTCACCTTCGCGCAGGACATTACCGGCGCCGTCGCGCGCGAGGTCGAACTGCGCGAGGCCCGCGACCGGGCGGAGGCGGCGAACCGCGCGAAATCCGCCTTCCTCGCCAATATGAGCCACGAGATCCGCACCCCGATGAACGGCGTCGTGGGCATGGCAGACCTGCTGGCCGAGACCGATCTGACCGAGGAACAGCGCCTGTTCGCCGAGACCATCCGGTCGTCGGGCGAGGCGCTTCTGACCATCATCAACGACGTGCTGGATTACTCGAAGATCGAGGCGGAGCGGATGCGGCTTTACCCCGAACCCTTCGATCTCGAACGCTGCCTGCACGAGGTCATGGTGCTGCTGCAGCCCTCCGCCAAGGATCGCGAGGTGAAGCTGCTGGTGGATTACGACCTGTTCCTGCCCACGCGCTTCGAAGCCGATCCGGGGCGAATGCGGCAGATCCTGACCAACCTTCTGGGCAATGCGGTGAAATTCACCGATGCTGGCCACGTCCTCGCCCGCGTCGTGGGGGTCGAACGCGAGCCCGGTCACTACGAGCTGCATATCACCGTCGAAGACACCGGCATCGGCATCGCGCCCGAGCTGCTCGATCACGTCTTCGGCGAGTTCAATCAGGTCGACGCCGAGACCAATCGCAAATTCGAAGGCACCGGCCTCGGCCTCGCGATCACCCGCCAACTGGTGGAGCTGATGGGCGGCGAGGTCTGGGTGGACAGCGCGCTTGGCGAAGGCTCGTGTTTCGGCCTGAAGATCGTACTGCCCCGCGCCGAACCGGTCGAGCCGATCGACGCCCCCTCCCCGCCGATCACGCTGCGCGCGGCGCTGGTCGTCGACGATCTTCTGGTCAATCGCGTCATTCTGGAACGGCAGTTGCAGACCTACGGGCTGGAGGTCACGCTTTGCCGCTCGGGCGAGGAGGCGTTGCAGGTGATCGAGGATGGCAGCGCCTTCGACGTGATCCTGACCGATCACCAAATGCCCGCCCTCGACGGGGTGGCGCTCGCGCAGAGGCTTCGGGCGGATGGCGGTGACGTGCCGATCCTGCTGCTCAGTTCCGACCCGGAGGCTGCGAAGGCCGCGATGGCCGAGGGTATCACCGGCTGCCTGCAAAAACCGGTGCTGCGCTCGGAGCTGTTCCGCGCATTGCAGGACCTGTCGCGGGCCGCCGATGCCACGCCTGATCCACCGCCCCCCGGCCCGCCGCCAGACCTGACCGAGCGGCGCGCGATGCGCGTCCTCGCCGCCGAGGATAACCGCACCAATCAGCTGGTCTTTTCCAAGATGGTGAAGGATCTCGATATCGATCTGCGCTTCGCCAATAACGGACACGAGGCGGTCGCGCTGTGGCGCAGCTTCCAGCCCGATCTGATCTTCATGGATATCTCGATGCCCGGCATGGACGGGCGCGAGGCGGCGCGCAAAATCCGGGCCGCGGAAGGCTCCGCACATGTGCCGATCTGCGCGCTTACCGCCCACGCGATGGAGGGCGATAGCGAAGGCATCCTCGCCGCCGGGATCGACCACTACCTGACCAAGCCCCTGAAAAAGCGTGAGATTACCGAACGCATCCTGTCGGACTGCCCCGCAGAGGCGCGCCCACCCGCGATCGACCAGCCCGCTTAGCGGTAGTCGGCCAGCACCGCGAGGAACGCCTCGGCAAAGCGGTCGAGCTTCGCCTCGGGCAGGTTCGAAATCCGGGCGAGGTCATCGCGCGAGCGCGGCTTCGTCTCAGCGATCTTGCGGATCGTCGAGGCCGAGCAGGAGAGCGGGCGATCATAACCATCCGCGCCGCGTTCCAAACCCCGCTGCGCGTCGGCCAGACGATCGTAAATCTCCCCCTCGGTCGAGCCTGCCAGCTTGCGGCGCAGCGGGTGCATCTCTTCCACCGCGCCCGCGATCACCTCCAGAAACTCGGTGCCATAGCTTTCCAGCTTCTTGGCACCGACACCGCTGATCCCCGCCATCTCGTCGAGCGTTCCGGGGCGTTTCTCGGCCATCTCGATCAGGGTGCGGTCGGTGAAGACGACATAGGCGGGCACGCCCTGCGCCTCGGCCAGCGCGCGTCGCTTCGCCTTCAGCGCCGACAGCAGCGGCGCGTCGTCGTCGCTCACCAGCGTCCGCACGACATGCTTGGTCTTCGCCTTCGCCACCAGATCGCGGCGCAGGGTGATCGACTGCTCGCCGCGCAGGATCGGATGGGCGGTCTGGGTCATCACCAGCGCGCCGTGCCGCGCCGCGTCGGGGCGGATCAGGTCATGCCCCATCATCTGCCGGAACACCGCCTGCCATTGCGGACGGCTCAGATCGCGCCCGACCCCGTAGGTCGGCAGCTTGTCATGGCCCCATTGCTTGATCTTGTCGGTCTGCGAGCCCAGTAGGATCTCGATCAGATGCCCCGCGCCGAAGCGTTCTTCCGAGCGCAGCGCGGCGGACAGCGCCTTACGCACGGCCTCTGTCCCGTCGAAGACCTCGGGCGGCGTGTCGCACAGATCGCAATGCCCGCAGGGCGCGGCCTCTTCGCCGAAATAGCGCAGCAGCTTCACCCGGCGGCATTCAGTCGCCTCGGCCAGACCCAGCAGCGCGTTCAGACGTCCGTGATCGGCCTCCTTGCGCTCGGGCGGGGCGAGCCCCTCGTCGATCTGGGACCGCCGCAGCTTGATGTCGTCGGGCCCGTAAAGCGTTAGCGTCTCGGCGGCAGCGCCATCCCGGCCCGCGCGACCGATCTCCTGATAGTAAGCCTCGATGCTCTTGGGCAGATCGGCATGGGCGACCCAGCGGATATCGGGCTTGTCGACGCCCATCCCGAAGGCCACCGTCGCGACCACGATCAGCCCGTCTTCCTGCTGAAAGCGGGTCTCGACGGCGCGGCGGTCATCGGCCTCCATCCCGCCGTGATAGTGACAGGCCAGATGCCCGGCCTCACTCAGCGCCTTGGCCAAACTCTCGGTCTTCGCCCGCGTGCCGCAATAGACGATGCCGGATTGCCCTTTGCGCGCCGAGGCGAAACGCAAAATCTGTTGGCGCGGTTGATCTTTCGGGGAAAAGGCGAGGTGAATATTCGGCCGGTCGAAGCCACGCAGGAAGCTCTCGGGGGGCTGCCCGTCGAACAAGCGTGTGACGATCTCGGTGCGGGTTTCTTCGTCGGCGGTCGCGGTGAAGGCCGCGAGCGGGACGCCGAGGCTGCGGCGCAACTCGCCGATGCGCAGGTAGTCGGGGCGGAAATCATGCCCCCATTGGCTGACGCAATGCGCCTCGTCCACCGCGATCAGGCTGACGCCCGCGCGCTTCAGCAGATGCTGAGCCCCGCCCGAGGCCAGACGCTCCGGCGCCATGTAGAGAAGCTTCAGCCGCCCCTCGTCGATCGCGGTGAAGACCTCTTCGGTCTCTTCTTCGGTATTGCCCGAGGTCAGCGCGCCCGCCTCGACGCCGGCCTGTTTCAGCGCGCGCACCTGATCGCGCATCAGCGCGATCAGCGGCGAGATCACCACCGTCACGCCCTCGCGCGCCAGTGCAGGCAATTGATAACACAGGGATTTCCCGCCACCTGTCGGCATGATCGCCAGCACGTTCCGGCCGTCGATCACCGCGCGCACGATCTCTTCCTGACCGGGCCGGAAGGCGTCGAACCCCCAGACCCGCGCCAGTAGCTCTGCGGGTGCCTCGGCTGCCGCAGCCGCTGGCATCAGAAGCTGTTGCCGTAGAAGAAGGCCGCGTTGTTGAACAGCGCCTGACGGATGATGATCAGGATGATGAAGGCCACCAGCGGCGCCAGATCGAGCCCGCCCGTGTCGGGCAGGAAGCGCCGGATGCGCCCGTAGATCGGCTCCAGCAGGTTGTTCAGGCCGAACCAGATTTGCGCCACCAAGGGTTGGCGCAGGTTCAGCACCTGAAAATTGATCAGCCAGCTCATGATGATATGGGCGATCATGACGAACCAGATGACGTTCAGGATCAGCACCAGGGCCTGAAAGAGCGTGACCATCGAAACCTCCGCTTTGGATCGCAAAGACAGGTAAGCGAGGCGCAGCCCCATTGCAACCGCAGGCTGGCGCGCATTTTCCGTAACGTCTCTCTTGACCGCCCCGCTGCGGCGCAGCACCTCTGGGCGCATGTATCCCGTTATCCGCATGGCCAAAGAGATCGTGAAGTTCCGCAACGCCCCGGCGTTGCCGATCACGGGCACCCATGTCAGCCAGCATATCTGCTGGCCGTGGGACATTGACCTGTGGATGGAGCTCAACAACGGGCGCACGCTGACCCTCTTTGATCTGGGGCGGATTCCGCTCGCGATCCGCACCGGGCTCTGGGGTGCGCTCAAGCGCAACAAATGGGGCATCGTGGTCGCCGGGAACACCACGCGCTACCGCCGCCGGGTGCAGGCCTTCCAGAAATTCGAGATACGCTCGCGTTGCCTCGGCTGGGACGATCGCTGGATCTGGCTCGAACATGCGATGTTCACGAAGGACGGCGAGTGCACCTCGCATGTGCTGATCCGCGGGGCGGTTACCTCGAAAAAGGGCATGATCCCGCCCGCGCAGGTTCTGGCCGAGATGGGGCAGGATGCGACCTCGCCGCCGCTTCCCGAATTCGTGACCGCATGGGCCGAGGCCGACCACATGCGCCCCTGGCCGCCGCAGATGTAACACTGCCGCCAGCGCGGCCTGCCTAACCCGTCGAAACCCTTGCCAGATCGTCCCTTTTCGGGCTTGATCGCCGCAATTACTGGCGCGGCGGGGAGAGGGCGACATGATCACGGCGAAGAAACGCATCTGGGGCTGGTGGTTCTTCGACTGGGCGAGCCAACCCTATAACACGCTGCTGGTCACCTTCATCTTCGCGCCCTTCGTAAAAGACCTGATGGGCTCGGGCACGGCGGCGCAGACCGTCTGGGGCTACGGCGTCGGCATCGCCGGGATTCTGATCGCGCTCGGCTCGCCCTTCCTTGGTGCGGTCGCGGACCGCTCGGGACGGCGGATGCCGTTCATCTGGGTCTTCTCGGTGATGTATGTGCTGGGCGCATGGGGGCTGTGGTATGCTGTGCCGGGCGATTTCAAGCTGATGGCGATCATGATCAGCTTCGCCATCGGCATGATCGGCATGGAATTCGCGACCACCTTCACCAATGCGATCCTGCCCGATCTGGGCCCGCGCGAAGAGATCGGGCGCATCTCCGGCTCGGGATGGGCGTTCGGCTATATCGGCGGGATGATCACGCTGTTCATCATGCTTCTGCTGCTGCAGGCGAGCCCGACGACCGGCAAGACGATGCTGGGGATCGACCCGCTCTTCGGCCTCGACGTCGCCACGCGCGAGGATACCCGCGCGGTCGGGCCGCTCACCGCGATCTGGTACGCTGTCTTCATGATCCCCTTCTTCTTCTGGGTGCGCGAGCCGCGCAAACCGGACGCGCTGCCCATCGGCACGGCGCTGCGCGGCGCTTGGCCGGAACTGCGCGCGACACTGAAGGCGCTGCCGCGTCGGCGTTCGCTGACCTCGTTCCTGCTCAGCTCGATGTTCTACCGCGACGCGCTCAACGGCATCTACACCTTCGGCGGGCTCTATGCGGCGGGCGTGTTGAACTGGTCGATCACGCTGATCGGCATCTTCGGCATCCTCGGCACGATCACCGGGGCGACCTTCGCATGGCTCGGCGGCAAGGCCGATGACCGCTGGGGGCCGCGCACGGTGATCATCACCTCGCTGGTCGTGCTGACGCTGGTGGTGATCGGCATCGTGATGATCTCGCGCGAAAGCGTCTTCGGGATGGCCGTCACCCCCGACAGCAAACTGCCCGACATCGCCTTCATGGTGCTGGGCGGGATGATCGGGGCCTGCGGCGGCGCGCTGCAATCGGCCTCGCGCACGATGATGGTCCGCCAAGCCGACCCAGAAAAGATCACCGAGCATTTCGGCCTCTACGCGCTTTCGGGCAAGGCCACCGCCTTCATCGCCCCGCTCGCCATCGGGATCACGACACAGATAAGCGGAAATCAGTCGACGGGCATCACACCGATCATCGTTCTTTTGCTTTTGGGGCTGGTCCTGCTAGGATTCGTGAGAAGTCACGGAGACCCAGCGCCCGAAGGACCCCCCACATCATGATCGCGAAATTTCTCGTCGCCGCTCTTTCTTTCAGCCTTATTTCTGCGCCCACATTCGCCGAACCGCTCGCCCGCCAACTTTTCGGCTCCAAGGCGAGCGCTTCGGCGCAGGCGCCTTCGGCCATCGGGTTTTACTCGCGTGGCTGCGCCGCAGGCCTTCAGCGCATGCCCGAGAGCGGACCGACTTGGCAGGCGATGCGCCTGTCGCGCAACCGCAACTGGGGCCAGCCCGCGATGCTGACCTACCTGCAGGATCTGTCGCGCTATGCCGCGTCGCTGCCGGGCTGGAACGGGCTCTATATCGGTGACATTTCCCAGCCGCGCGGCGGTCCGATGACGGGCGGCCACGCGAGCCACCAGATCGGGCTGGATGCCGATATCTGGATGCTGCCCGCGACGAACCTGAATCTCAGCCGCACCCAGCGGGAGAAAATCTCCTCGATCTCGGTGCGCACCGCCGATCAGCGCCACACCAATTCCAACTGGACGCCGCAGCACCTCGCGCTGATGCGCCACGCCGCTGCCGATCCGCGCGTCGATCGTATCTTCGTCGCCGCCGCCGTGAAGATCGCGATGTGCAACACGGTGCCGCGCAACGATCGCGCATGGCTGCAGAAGATCCGTCCGATGTATGGCCACAACACGCATTTCCACGTCCGCCTGAAATGCCCGCCCGGTGCGCGCTATTGCGAGACGCAGAAACCGACCGTGGCGCAGCTCTCGAAGGGAGGCGATGGCTGTGACGACACGCTGAACTGGTGGGTGACCGATTACCTCAACCCGCCGAAGACCGCGGCCAAGCCCAAGCCGAAAGGGCCGCCGAAGAAAAACGCGAAAACCTACGTCATGTCGGACCTGCCCAACCAATGTCGCGCCGTTCTTACCTCGCGCTGATTGCAGGTGCGGGGCTGGCCATTCTCGGAGGGCTCGCGCCCGCCGGGCCGCATCCCCGCGCGCAATTCCTGCAAAGCTTTCACTGGACCATGCCGGGCGTGTTCGTCTTCGGCGGGTTTTCAGGGCTTGAGCTGGGGCCGGACGGAGGCGATTTCGTCACCCAGTCGGACCGCACGACCATCTGGCGCGGGCATCTCGATCGCGACGCAGCCGGCCAGATCAAGGACGTGAGGGTCACACAAGGGCCGAACTGGCTTCACAGCTCCAAAGGCGCGGCGCTGACCCGTCATCTGGGTGACAGCGAAGGCTTGGCGCTGGCGCCGGACGGTTCGGTCTATATCTCCTTCGAGGGGCTGGCGCGGGTGTCGCATTTTCCGACCGATGGCGGCCCGGCCGAGTTGCTGCCACGCCCGGATGCCTTTGCGAAGATGCAGAACAACTCCTCGCTCGAGGCGCTGGCGATCGACGATCAGGGCACGCTCTACACGATGCCCGAACGCTCGGGCGCGAAAGACCGGCCCTACCCGGTCTGGCGCTATCGCGACGGCAAATGGGATCAGCCCTTCGCCATCCCGCGCTCCGATAACTGGCTGCCGGTCGGTGCGGATTTCGGCCCCGATGGCCGCTTCTACCTGCTGGAGCGCGACTTCTGGGGGCTTCTGGGTTTTCGGACGCGCGTTCAGGTCTTCGACATCAACGGCGACTCGATCTCGGGCGGCGAGGTTCTTCTGGAAACCGGCGCGGGACGTCACGACAATCTCGAAGGCCTCTCGGTCTGGCGCGACGACAGCGGCGCGATCCGCCTGACGATGATTTCCGACGACAATTTCCGGTTTCTCCAGCGCACCGAGATCGTGGAATACGTCCTGCCTGAGACGCGCCGCACCGCCAAAAAGGATTGACGCAACGCGTTCGAGCGCGTATCGCGCGCCCTTGCCCGGAGGGTTCCGGGCCATGTCTCCGCTACCATGTAAAAACGGTTGAACATCATGACCCGCTATATTCCTGGCATCATTGCCATGGCCATCATCGTCGTGGCCTCGAACATCCTGGTGCAATTCCTCGTCGGCGACTGGCTGACCTGGGGCGCCTTCACCTACCCCTTCGCCTTCCTCGTCAATGACGTGATGAACCGCATCTACGGCCCGGGCGCCGCGCGCCGCGTGGTCGCCGCCGGTTTCGTCGTGGGCGTGATCTGCTCGCTCATCGGCAGCCAGATCATGCTGCAGGGCGACGGCTACACCTATCCGGCCGTCACGCTGCGCATCGCGCTCGGCTCGGGCGCGGCCTTCCTCGTGGCGCAGATGACCGACATCTTCGTCTTCGACAAGCTGCGCAATGGCGTCTGGTGGCGTGCGCCTGCGGTCTCGACCCTGATCGGTGCGTCGCTCGATACGCTGATCTTCTTCTCGATCGCCTTCTCGAGCGCGCTCATCTTCCTCGAGCCGTCGAACGACGTGTCCTGGGCGAACGAAACCCTGCCCCTGTTGGGCTTCGGGCCGACGGTGCCGCTCTGGGTGTCGCTGGCCACCGCAGACTGGCTTGTCAAACTTGCCCTGACTTTGATCGCACTGCTGCCTTTCAAGGCACTTGTTACGAAACTTTCTCCAAGGATTGCGTAATTTTTCTTGCCACACACAAAATCTGTGGCACGCTGTGGATAACGGCAACGCATGAAAGGAGGTGGTCCAGTGTCTAGAGTGATAGTGGAGAGAGGTGTCGGGACAGTGAGGGGGGCCGTGGCCTGAGGGCAAACCCTGGGGCAAAGAACCCTGACTGGGACGGCTGGATCCTTCGGACCCTAACCGGACCATCTCCGTAGATCTCGGAGGGCCATCTCGAACAGAGATGGCCCTTTTCGTGGGGCGTTCCTTAGCAAAAAGGAGCGCCCTTCGTCATTGACGTCGATCATCGACTCGGCCTCATTTCGCGCCCAACCTTCCTATGCGTCAACTTGTGTGGGAGGACACTATGCGCTTCACTTACCTCATCGCTGCGGCATGTTTCGCCGCGACCCCGGCCATCGCTCAGGACGGCGATGTCGGCAAAGCTCTCTACGGCCAATATTGCGCCAGTTGTCATGGCGACGATGGCACGGGCACCGGGCCGATGGCCGAATATCTGAACGTGAAACCCGCCGATCTGACCGGCCTTGCCGCCGCGAATGATGGCGAGTTTCCGATGCTCAAGGCGATCCACATCATCGACGGACGCACAGGCGTGCGGGCGCATGGCGGGCCGATGCCGGTCTTCGGCGATGTCTTCATGGAACAGGGCGGACACGGTGCGCCGTATTACACCGACGTTCTGGCCACACGCGGGCGCGTCCTTTCACTCGCGACATATCTCGAGTCGCTTCAGAAATAGGCGATAAGACGTTCACGATAGCACCGGTCTCGCGGGGTGATCTCGACTCCGCGAGCCGGATATGGTTTGCAGGAACCCGGGCGTCAGAGCCTTATTGGACGACATATCACCGGGAATGCAGATTGATGAGCGATATTGACGCGTTGAGCTTCGAAGAGGCGATGAAGGCTCTCGAGGAAGTCGTGGGCAAACTGGAACATGGCGACGTGCCCCTGGACGAGTCGATCAAACTCTATGAGCGCGGCGCCAAGCTGAAAGAGCATTGCGCCAAGCTTCTGAAAGAGGCCGAGGCGCGCGTTGAGAAAATCACGCTCAATGCCGACGGCGCTCCGAAAGGCACGACCCCCGCCGAAGGTCTGTAAATGTTCACCTCCCGTTTGAAAGAGGTGCAGACGACCGTTCAGGTCGCGCTCGATGCCGCCGTGGCGCGCCAGCCCGAGGGGCCGCTGCGCGCCCCGATGCATTACGCGCTGCAGGGCGGCAAACGCCTGCGCGCCTTCCTCGCAATCGAAAGCGCCGCGATCTTCGGCATCCCGGAGGCGCAGGTGATGCCCGCCGCCGCCGCGGTCGAGGCGCTGCACGCCTATAGCCTCGTGCATGACGACCTGCCCTGCATGGATGACGACGATCTGCGCCGCGGCCAGCCGACAGTGCACGTGAAATGGGACGAAGCGACCGCCGTGCTGACCGGCGACGTGTTGCAGACGCTTGCGTTCGAGCTTTGCGCCGATCCCGTCCTCGGCCCGGCAGAGCGGCGTATCGCGCTGAGCCTCGCGCTTGCGAAAGCCTCCGGCGCGGCCGGGATGGGCCACGGTCAGGCGCTCGACATCGCCGCCGAAAGCGCCACCGATCCGCTCTCGCTCAGCCAGATCACCGCGCTGCAGGCGGGCAAGACCGGGGCGCTGATCTCGTTCGCCTCGCGCACCGGCGCGATCCTCGCGGGCGAGGACGAGGGCCCCCTGAGCGATTTCGCCGATGCGGTCGGTCTGGCCTTTCAAATTCACGATGACATCCTAGATGTGACGGGTTGCGAAAAGGCCGCCGGGAAACGGGTCGGCAAGGATGCCGAGGCCGGAAAAGCCACCTTCGTCTCGCTGCTCGGCCTCACCGGCGCGCGGCTCCGGGAGGGCGAGCTGATCGAGCAAGCCATAGACGCGCTTTCGCCTTACGGCGAGGAAGCGGAAAACTTGCGGGCCGCTGCGCGTTTCGTTATCTCCCGCGAGATGTAGCGCGCCTAGGGGGCAGCCAATGAGCGATAACCCGAACGACCAAACGGCAACGCCGCTCCTCGACAAGGTGCGACTGCCGTCCGATCTGAAAGGCCTTTCCGATCCCGAGCTGAAAACGCTCGCCACCGAATTGCGCGCCGAGACCATCTCGGCCGTGTCGCAAACCGGCGGGCATCTGGGTGCGGGTCTTGGCGTGGTCGAGTTGACGGTCGCGCTGCATGCCGTATTCGACGCGCCGCGCGACAAGATCGTCTGGGACGTGGGCCACCAGTGCTACCCGCACAAGATCCTGACCGGGCGCCGCGACCGCATCCGCACGCTGCGCACCAAGGGCGGGCTGTCGGGTTTCACCAAACGCTCGGAGTCGCCTTACGACCCGTTCGGCGCGGGCCATAGCTCCACCTCGATTTCAGCCGCGACCGGCTTCACCATGGGCCGCGAGCTGGGCGCCGAAACGGGCGACGCGATCGCCGTGATCGGTGACGGCGCGATGTCGGGCGGCATGGCTTTCGAGGCGATGAACCACGCGGGCCACTTGGGCAAACGCATGTTCGTCGTGCTCAACGACAACGAGATGTCGATCGCCCCGCCCGTCGGCGCGCTGTCGAGCTACCTCACCCGGCTTTACTCCGAGGCCCCGCTGCAGGACCTGAAATCCGCCGCCAAGGGCGCGGTCGGCCTGCTGCCCGTGCCGTTCCAGGAAGGCGCGCGCCGGGCGAAGGAAATGCTCAAGGGCATCGCCATGGGCGGCACCCTGTTCGAGGAGCTGGGCTTCTCCTATGTCGGCCCGGTCGACGGCCACGATCTCGACCAACTGCTGCCGCTCCTGCGCACGCTCAAGGCCCGCGCGACCGGCCCGGTCCTGATCCACGCGGTGACGAAAAAGGGCAAGGGCTACGGCCCGGCCGAGAACCGCCCCGATGGCGGCCATGCCACCGCGAAATTCGATCTCAGCACCGGCGAGCAGAAGAAATCGCCCTCCAACGCGCCGAGCTACACCAAGGTCTTCGCCGAAAGCCTGATCAAGGAAGCGGCGAAAGACGAGAAGATCGTCGGCATCACCGCCGCCATGCCCGACGGCACAGGACTGAAGCAATTCGCGGGCGTCTATCCGCGCCGCTGTTTCGACGTGGGCATCGCCGAGCAGCACGCCGTGACCTTCTCCGCCGGGCTTGCGGCGTCCGGTATGAAACCGTTCTGCGCGATCTACTCGACCTTCCTGCAGCGCGGCTACGACCAGATCGTGCATGACGTCGCGATCCAGCGTCTGCCCGTACGCTTCGCCATCGACCGCGCCGGTCTGGTCGGCGCGGATGGCGCGACCCATGCGGGCTCGTTCGACGTGGGCTTCATGTCCTCGCTGCCCGGCATGGTCGTGATGGCCGCCGCCGACGAGGCCGAGCTGGTCCATATGGTCGCCACCGCCGCGGCCCATGACGAAGGCCCCATCGCCTTCCGCTACCCGCGCGGTGAAGGCATGGGCGTCGACATGCCCGAAGAAGGCGTGCCGCTGGAAATCGGCAAGGGCCGGATGATCGCGGAAGGCGCGCGGGTCGCGATCCTGTCCTACGGCACCCGTCTGGCAGAAGTGCTGAAAGCGCGCGAGGCGCTGCAGGCCCGCGGCCTTGCGCCGACCGTCGCCGATGCACGCTTCGTCAAACCGCTCGACACCGATCTGATCGACCGGCTCGTGGCCGAACACGAGGCGCTGATCTGCATCGAGGAAGGCGCGATCGGCGGCTTCGGCAGCCATGTCGCGCAATACCTGTCGGATCAGGGTGTCTTCGATCACGGGTTCAAGTTCCGCTCGATGGTCCTGCCCGACACGTTCATCGACCACGCCTCGCCCGAGGATATGTATCACTCGGCAGGCATGGATGCGCCGCAGATCGAGGCGAAGGTGCTCGAGCTTCTGGGCGTCGCGGTCGCGAAACGCGCCTGAGATAAGTTTTCCTTATTTTCGCGGCGGCTGCATAAGTTGAACTTATGCGGCCTCCGCCTCCTCCAGCAGGCCTTCCTCGACCAGCCGCCGCGCCCAGCCCTCCGGCCCGTCGAAGAGATGCGTCTTCCAGCCGAAGGTATGCGCCGTCGCGATATTGTCGGCGCGGTCATCGGTGAAGATCAGATCCGAGCCGGACAGCCCCGACGCGTCCTCGAGCATCTGATAGATCTTCGGATCGGGCTTCGTGACGCCCATATGGCCCGAGATGAAATCCCGGTCGAAATCGCGCAGGAACGGGTAATGCGTGGCCGCGAAATCGTAGCTTTGAATCCCGAAATTCGTCAGCGAGAAAACCGGCATCCCCCTGGCCTGCAAGGATTTCATCAGGCGTAGCGAATGCGGGATCTCGGGGGCTGCCATCTCGATCCAGTCATCGTGCCAGCGCCGGATCGCATCGCGCCAGCTCGGGTATTTCTCGGCCCATGCGTAGATCGTCTCGCGGAACGGCGCACCGCGGTCGATCTCGTCATTCATGCCGTGCAGATCGACCTCCGCGAACATCTGCTCGCGGGTCTCGCGCGGCATGATCCGGTCGTAATGCCGCTCCGGCTGCCATTCGATCAGCACGTTGCCGATGTCGAAGATAACTGCCTTAACCATTCTTAACCTCTCTTGCTGCCGCCCGCGCGACCCGGTCGAGCGCATCCGAGAACCGCGCCCGGTCGGCCTTGGAAAACGGCTTGCCGCCGCCCTGCCGGAACGGATCGGCGGAGCGCAGATCCGCCATCAAATCCCGTGTTGCCAGGACGTTACCGATATTGGCGGGCGTCAGCGCCTCGCCATCGGGGCGCAGCACCCGCGCGCCGGCCTCGACGCATTTCGCCGCCAGCGGAATATCATTGGTGATGACCACATCGCCGACCGTCGCCCGCTCGGCGATATACATATCGGCCACGTCCGGCCCCTGATCGACATAGACCATCTCGACCAGCGGATTGGGCGACGGCCGCAGCCCGCCATTGGAGACAAGCATCAACTTGACGCCGAGACGGGTCGCGACCTTCTCGGCCTCGGCTTTCACCGGGCAGGCATCCGCGTCGACCCAGATCACGCCCAGAGCGCCTCGGCGTGGAACTCAATGTGATCCGGAATGAAGGTCGAGACGAAATAGTAACTGTGATCGTAACCTTCCTGAATCCGGAAGGTGCCGGGCTGACGGCGCGCGGCCATCGCCTCGGCCAGCGCCTCGGGCTTCAGCAGATCGAGGAACTGGTCCGAGCCGCCCTGATCGATCAGCATTTCGCCCGCAAATCCGCGCTCGCGGACCAGTAGCGTCGCGTCATGCGCCGCCCATGCAGCCTCATCGTCGCCCAGATAGGCGCTGAATTGCTTGCGGCCCCAGTCGCTTTGCGTCGGGTTCGCAATCGGTGCGAAGGCCGAGACCGAGCGGAAGCGCTCGGGCAGCGACATCGCCAGCGTCAACGCACCGTGTCCGCCCATCGAATGGCCGGTGATCGCCTGCCGCTCGGGGTCGATCTCGAAGGCGGCGTCGATGGCGTTCGGCAATTCCTCGGCGATGTAATCCCACATCCGGAAATGCGGCGCCCACGGATCCTGCGTCGCGTTGACGTAAAAGCCCGCACCCTGACCCAGATCGTAATCCTCGTGATTGGCCACGCCCTCGCCGCGCGGCGAGGTGTCGGGGAACACGAGCGCGATCCCGTGCTCGGCCGCAAACGCCTGCGCGCCCGCCTTGGTCATGGCGTTCTCATGGGTGCAGGTCAGCCCCGAGAGATACCACAGCACCGGCACCGGACCGTCCTCGGCCTCGCGCGGCAGGAACAGCCCGAAGGTCATTTCGCAATCATTGACCTTCGAGCCGTGCGAATAGACGCCTTGGACGCCTCCGAAACAGCGGTTTTCCGAGATCGTTTTCATCAAAGCCTCCTTAGCCGTGAACCCAATGGATGACCGCCGGAACCGTGAGGATCGAGACGGCTGTCGAGACGAGGATGGCGGCCGAAACGCGCTGCGGCGCCACCCCGAAATGCTGCGCCAGAATATAGACATTGCCCGCGACGGGAAGGGCGGCGGCGGCAATCATCACGCCAGCCGCGAAGGGATCGACATCGAAGATCAGAAGCGAGGTGATGGCGATCGCGGCCGGGTGCAGGAAGAGCTTGCCGAAGGACAGCCAGACCGCCGGCGCGGGCTTCTCGGCCGATTTGCCCGCAAGCGAGGCGCCGATGGCGAACAGTGCCCCGGGCGTCGCGGCGGCACCCAAAAGCGTCACGAATTCCGATAGCGGGCCCGGCATCGGCAGCTTCAGCCCCGCCCAGGCGAGCCCCGCCACCATCGAGACGATCATCGGGTTCTTCACCAGCCCCAGCGCGATCGGCGCGAGCGAGACCTTCCCGTGCCGCGCGGCGGTGATGAAGATCGTGATGATCGAGGAAAACACGATCAAATCGCAGCTCAACACCATCAGCACCGGCCCGACCGCCGCCGGTCCCAGCAGCACCACCAGCATCGGCACGCCGAGGAAGCCGGTATTGCCGGTCATCGAGGTATGCGCCTCCATCGCCGAGAGCGCGGTGGGCAGCTTGCGCGCCTTGGCGACCGCGAAAGTGATCAGCCAGACCGCGCCCGAGCCGGTGAGATAGGCGAGGATGAATTGCGGATCGACGAGCGCGGCCAGATCGAGATTGGCGGAGAATTTGAACAGCATCGCCGAGAGCGCGAAGTAGAAGACGAATTTCGTCAGCCACGCGGTCGCCTCAGCGGTGAAAAAGCGGATCTGTCCGGCGAACCAGCCAAGCCCGATCAGGGCGAAAAACGGCAAGGTCTTCAGAAAGATCTCAAGCATGGCCAAGGGCTAGCATGGGCCTTTGGCAAGTGCCAGCTATGGAATGACCTCTGCGCGCCCGTGGCGGGGTCGGGAAGCCTCCGGCGGGGATATTTTTACCAAGCCGAAGGCAAAGCGCCCGTCTTCGCCTTGGCTCAAATATCCCCCGCGGAGCGTCCCGCATGCGCCGCTGGCGCGCGGGTCGGAGGTAAGGCTGTGTCAGCCGCCGCCGATCAAGACGCCGGCTGCGAAGACCAGCGCGCCGCCGAGCACGACCTGGAAGGCCGCGCGCAGGAAGGGCGTTTCCATGAAGCGGTTCTGGATCCAGGCGATGGCCCAGAGCTCGATGAACACGACGATGATCGCGATGGTAGTTGCGGTCCAGAAATCGGGGATCAGGTAGGGCAGCGCGTGGCCCAAGCCGCCAAGCATCGTCATCACGCCCGAGGCGATGCCGCGTTTGATCGGCGAGCCGCGGCCCGAGATCACGCCGTCATCATGCGCCGCTTCGGTGAAGCCCATCGAGATGCCCGCGCCGACCGAGGCCGCGAGGCCCACGAGGAAGGTGGTCCAGGGGTTTTGGGTCGCGAAGGCGGTGGCGAAGATCGGCGCGAGGGTCGAGACGGAGCCGTCCATCAGCCCGGCGAGACCCGGTTGCACCCAGGTCAGGATGAACTGGCGATGGGCCTGACGGTCTTCCTCTTCCTTTTCGCTCTCGGGCAGATGCGTGTCGGTCAGCTCTTCGGCCTTTTGCTCGTGACCGAGTTCGGCCGCGGCGAGATCGCCCAGCAACTCGCGCGTGCTGGCATCGGAGCTACGCTGGGCCGCGAGCGTGTAGAACTTGCCCGCCTCGCGCTCCATTGCCTCGGCCTCGCCGCGGATCGTGTCGAGCGAGAGGTTCTTCGTGAGCCAGATCGGTTTGCGGTTGTAGAAGCCCGCGACATGTTCGCGACGGATCAGCGGGATCACATCGCCGAAGCGGTCCGTATGCCGGGCGATCAGGAGGCGGCGATGCTCGTCTTCCTCTTTCGCCATCTCGTCGAAGATCTTCGCGGAGGCCGGGAATTCGGCGCGCAGATGTTCGGCATATTGGCGATAGATGCGTGCGTCGTCCTCCTCGGAGGAGATCGCGAGCGCAAGCACTTCCTGTTCAGTGAGATCGTCGAAACGGCGGCGTGACGCGAAACCGGGAAGCATGGGAGGCCCTCTTTTTTAGAACGGTTCTAAAATATGCAGAGTTGCGTCCAGCGCAAGGCAGTATTTCGAACTGATCGGTTCATTTGGACTTGATTTCCGAACCGAACGGTTCATATTAAATTCCGAACCAAGTAGTTCAGTTATGGAGAACCGCTATGAAACGTCTCGCTTACGCCCTTGTTCTGTCTGTGTTTGGCGCAACCGCCGCATCGGCTGGCGTCGGGGATTTCTCGCTGCCGCGTCTGGACTTCCCGACCACCGGGGCTCCGACCGTCACGCAAGGCTGCAACGATCTG
Source organism: Thioclava electrotropha (assembly GCF_002085925.2). Classification (NCBI taxonomy): domain Bacteria; kingdom Pseudomonadati; phylum Pseudomonadota; class Alphaproteobacteria; order Rhodobacterales; family Paracoccaceae; genus Thioclava; species Thioclava sediminum. The sequence continues at coordinate 163,383 of NZ_CP053562.1, read as the reverse complement.
ACGCAGGTCTGCGCGGATAATTAATCGCGTCCGAGATGCGCTTCGCCCCGCTCGGCGGCGAGGCGCATCTGACGTTCGCGCTCGCGGAAGCGGTCGCGATCGGCATCGGAATACTCGCCGATGCAGCGGTGACAGGAGACGCCTTCCTCGTAATCGGGATGGCGTTTGTCTTCCGCGGAGACCGGGCGGCGACAGGCATGACAGCTGTCATAATCGCCCTGTTTCAACCCGTGGCGCAGGCTCACGCGCTGATCGAAGACGAAGCAATCACCCTGCCAGAGCGAGCCGTCTTCGGGCATGCCTTCGAGATATTTCAGGATACCGCCCTTGAGGTGATAGACCTCGGGCACCCCTTCCGAGAGCAGGAAATTCGTCGATTTCTCGCAGCGGATGCCGCCGGTGCAGAACATCGCGACGCGCTTGTTGTGGAAGCGATGCGCATTGTCGCGCCACCATTGCGGAAATTCGCGGAAGGATTTCGTGCCGGGGTCGATCGCGCCCTCGAAAGTGCCGATCTCGATCTCGTAATCGTTGCGCGTATCGATCACGACCGTGTCGGGCGAGGAGATCAGCGTGTTCCAGTCCTGCGGCTCGACATAATGGCCGACGCGGGCTTTCGGATCGATATCGGGCTCGCCCATCGTGACGATCTCGCGCTTGAGCCGCACCTTCATCTTGCCGAAGGGCATCTCCTCGGCCGCGCTTTCCTTCCATTCCAGATCGGCGCAGCCCGGCAAGCTGCGGATATGCGCCAGCACCGCGTCGATCCCTTCGCGGGTGCCGGCGATGGTGCCATTGATCCCTTCGCGCGCGATCAGGAGCGAGCCTTTCACGCCATGCGCGCAGGCGATCTTCGCCAGCGGGGCCTTGATGGCCTCTGGCGACTCGAACCGGGTGAAATGGTAAAGGGCGGCAACGGTGAACATGGGCCCCGCATTAGCGCCGTGCGGGGGCGTTAGGCAAGAGCCGTTGACCATGTGGGGCCCGCGCCCTACCCATGGAGAGACCCTGCGGGAGAGACAAAATGACCAAAGCCCTGATCGTGATCGACGTGCAAAACGATTTCTGCCCCGGCGGCGCGCTGGCAGTCTCGGGGGGCGACGAGATCCTTCCGCGCGTGAACACGCTGATGACCGAGTTCGACACCGTGGTGCTGACGCAGGATTGGCACCCGGCGGACCATTCCTCTTTCGCGAGCCAGCACGAGGGGGCCGCCCCCTTCACGCAGGTACATATGGAATACGGGCTGCAGACGCTGTGGCCCGATCATTGCGTGCAAGGCAGCAAAGGGGCGGAGTTCCACCCCGATCTCGCCGTGGACCGGGCGCAGCTGATCATCCGCAAGGGGTTCCGGCGCGGCGTCGACAGCTATTCGGCCTTCTTCGAGAACGACCACAAGACGCCGACCGGGCTTGCGGGCTACCTGCGTGACCGGGGCGTCGAGGACCTGACCTTCGTGGGGCTCGCCACCGATTTCTGCGTCGCATGGTCGGCGCTGGATGCGGCGAAGCTGAGTTTCCGCGCGACGGTGATCGAAGGCGCCTGCCGGGCGATCGACCTCGACGGCTCGCTGCAGGAGGCGCATAGCGAGATGCGCTCTGCCGGTGTGAAGCTGGAGGCCTGATCCATGGTCGACATCGCGAGCCGCGTCTATAACCACAAGTGGAAGATCGACCCGATCGTGCGATCTCTGATCGACACGGATTTCTACAAGCTGTTGATGTGCCAGTCGATTTTCCGCAATAAGCCGGAGACGCGGGTCACGTTCAGCCTGATCAACCGCAGCAAGTCGATCCGGCTCGCGGAGCTGATCGACGAGGCGGAACTGCGCGAGCAGCTGGATTATGCGCGCTCGCTGAAACTGTCGCGCGGGGAGAGCACCTGGCTGCGCGGCAACACGTTCTACGGCAAGCGGCAGATGTTCCGCTCGGATTTCATGGAGTGGTTCGAGGGCTATCAACTGCCGCCCTACCATCTGGAAAAGCGCGATGGTCAGTACGAGCTGACCTTCGAGGGCAAGTGGCACGAGGTGATGCTCTGGGAGATTCCGGCGCTCGCGATCCTGATGGAGTTGCGCGGCCGCGCGGTGCTGAACACGATGGGACGTTTCGAGCTGCAGGTGCTCTATGCGCGCGCAATGACCAAGGTCTGGGAGAAGATCGAGGCGCTGCGCGAGCTGGACAACCTGCGGATCGCGGATTTCGGCACTCGGCGGCGGCACAGCTTCCTGTGGCAGGACTGGTGCGTGCAGGCGATGCTCGAAGGGCTGGGCGATGTTTCCGAAGGGGGCGCGTTCACCGGCACTTCGAACTGCCTGGTTGCAATGCGCCGCGACATCGAGGCCGTGGGCACCAACGCGCATGAGATGCCGATGGTCTATGCGGCGCTGACCAATAGCGACCCGGAACTGGCGAAGGCGCCTTACAAGGTGCTCGCCGACTGGCATGAAGAGCATGACGGCAATCTGCGCATCATTCTGCCCGACACCTATGGCACGAAAGGTTTCCTCGACCACGCGCCGGATTGGCTGGCGGGCTGGACCGGCATCCGCATCGATTCGGGCGATCCGGCGACGGGTGCGGAGATCGCGATCGACTGGTGGAAAGCGCGCGGCGAGGACCCGCGCCAGAAGCTGGTGATCTTCTCGGACGGGCTGACGGTCGACAAGATTCGCGAATTGCACGCGCAGTTCGCCGGTCGGGTGAAGGTCAGCTTCGGCTGGGGCACGTTGCTGACCAACGACTTCCGCGGGCTGGTGCCGCATGATGCGCTCGCGCCGTTCAGCCTCGTGTGCAAGGCAGTCGAGGCCGATGGGCGCCCGACGGTGAAGCTGTCGGACAATCCCGCGAAGGCGATGGGCCCGGAGGGCGAGATCGCCCGCTACAAGCGCGTCTTCGAGGTCGGCCAGCAGCAGGCGATGAAGGTCATGGTCTGAGCGGTCAGGTGATCGCGTTCAGGATCAGGTAGACCACCGCCGAGAGCGCGGCCGAGGCCGGCACCGTGACGATCCACGCCGTGGCCACCGTCATCATATGCGAGCGGCGCACCAGCAGGCGGCGCTTGCGCTCTTCCGGCGGGACGGGCTTGCCCTTGCGGATGCCCAGCTCGCGGGCGCGTTTCTCGGCATGCCATTCGCGATAGAAGCCGACGCCGAAGATGCCGCCGACCGCGATATGGGTCGAGGAGACCGGCAGGCCCAGCCAGGAGGCCACGATCACCGTGATCGCCGCCGAGAGCGCCACGCAATAGGCGCGCATCGGGTTGAGCTTGGTGATCTCGTTGCCGACGAGGCGGATCAGCTTGGGTCCGAACAGGAGCAGGCCGACGGAAATCCCCAGCGCGCCCACGGCCATCACCCAGAACGGGATGCCGACCTGCGCGGCGATATCGCCCTGCTCGACCGTGTGCACGATGGCCGCGAGCGGGCCGACCGCATTGGCGACGTCATTCGCGCCATGGGCGAAGCTCAGCAGCGCGGCAGAGACGACGAGCGGCAGGCCGAACAGCGTCTTGAGCGACTTCTTGCGGTTCTCCATCCCCTCGGACTGGCGGCGGATCATCGGGATCGTGACGAGCCATGCCACCACACCGACGACGAGGCCGATCAGGACCGCTTCGACAATCGTGATCTTGAACAGGTGCTTGAGACCCTTGAGCGCAAGATAGGCGGCGAAGGCGCCCGACATGATGCCGATCAGGATCGGCACCCATCGGCGCGCGGCGGCGATCTTGTCGTCGACATAGATCACCTTCGTCTTGATCAGCGCGAGGAAGGCGGCCGCGATCACGCCGCCCATGACCGGAGAGATCACCCAGCTTGCCGCGATCTTCGCCATCGAGACCCAATCGACAGCCCCGAAGCCCGCGGCCACGATGCCCGCGCCGACGACGCCGCCGACGATGGAATGGGTGGTCGAGACCGGCGCGCCGAGCCATGTCGCGAGGTTCAGCCACAGCGCCGCTGCCAGAAGCGCCGCCATCATCGCCCAGACGAAATGCCCGGAATCGGGCAAGGCGGTCGGATCGATGATGCCCTTCGCGACGGTTTTGACGACATCGCCGCCCGCGACGAGCGCGCCCAAGCTTTCGAAGATGGCGGCGACGATCAGCGCCCCGATCAGCGTCATCGCGCGCGAGCCCACGGCGGGGCCCATGTTGTTGGCGACGTCATTGGCGCCGATATTCAGCGCCATATAGGCCCCGATCGCAGCGGCGGCGATCACCACCAGTTGGCCGGGCTGCCCGCCCACCAACACGGCCGCCACCAGACCGACCAGCACGATGAAGGCCAGCGCGATCCCCGGCGCGACCATGCCGCGCGCCACGAATTGCCCGGCACTTTCGACGCGCCCGATCCGCTTGAGATCCTTGTCGAGCGTTTTCCACTGATTGACGCGGGTCTCGTTGTCTTGATTGGCCACCGTCACGAACCTGTCATCTAATTGTCAGAAGTCCGCGCGGGCCTAGCGGGTTTGACCCGCTGTGACAAGACATTCGGTCGATCCCGGGGCTCAGAGCTTGCGCAAGAGCTTCTGCAGCCCCTCTTCGTTGACCAGCTTCGCCGCCTGCTTCGGCGCGAACCATTTGCGCTTGCGCTGATGCTCTTCGGGAAAGGACTTCATCAGGGTCTCGACCCGCATCGGGAAGACCACGACATCGGTGGGCGTGGCCAAGCCGCTATCGAGGATCTTGTCGTAGCGGAACGCCCCGGTGGGTTCCTTGTCGATCTTGCCGACCGCCCCGGCTTCTTCCCATGCCTCCTGCTTGGCCGCGCCGGACAGCGAGCGGCCCCGCATCGGCCAGCCTTTCGGGATCACCCAGCGCCCGGTGTCGCGCGAGGTGATCAGAAGGACCTGTGTCTTGCCGTCTCGGATTCGCAGACAGAGCGCGCCCACCTGCAAAGAGGCGGGGCGATACCCCAGCAAGCCCTTCGCGACGGATTTCGCCCATTTCATCGACTGGTCTCCCATGGCGGCGTACGGTTCTCCAAATGCTGTGCGAGTTCAAGCGCACGCTCTAAATATAGTCTTTGGCGCGGATCGGAACCCGGTGCCCGGGTCACAATCCAGCCAGCAGACGCGAAGGCTCTCAGCGCCACGAAAAGCGGCAGCAGTGCCTCCTGATCGGGCGGAAGCGGACGCAGGCTGCGATAGCCCTCGACGAGCCCTGCCGCCTGTTCACCCCAAAGCGGGTCGCCCCAGCCCTGCACCAGCGCCGTCGCGAGGTCGTAGAGCCGGTAGCCCGGCCCGCAATCGTCGAAGTCGATCAGGGCGAGCCCGTCCGGGGTCGATAGCACGTTCTCACGCAGGCAATCGGCGTGGATCGGACCGTAATCCTGTGCCTGTGCCAAGAGTGCACGCGCAAGGTCGCGGCCCGAAGACAGCGTTGCGGCCTCAACTTCCGAAAGCTGAGGATGTTCCCAGAAACGTCCCCAAAGCGGAGTCTCCCCCAGAAACCCCTCGCCATCCCACGGGTTCCGGTCGAACCCGTCGGGCGGGGCGGCATCGCTGCTGATATGCAGTTGCGCGATCAGACGGCCCAGCGCATGAGCCTCGGCGCGCACGGCCTCGGGCGCGCCAGAAAGCGGCTGATCGCCCGCGCCGATCGGCGCACCATCCAGCCACTCCACGCAGGAGGTGACGCGGTTGCGCACGCTGCCCGTCAGCGCCCCGTTCAGCGCACGCACCGGGCGCGGCACCGGCATCCCCTGATCTGCGAGGCTTTCGCACCAGCGCAACTCGGCCTCGATCCCTTCGCGGCCCTGATAGCCGGGACGGTGCAGCCGCAGCGCGACATGGCGGCCATCCTTCAGATGCGCCTCGAAGACGATATTCTCACGATTCTTCACCAGACGCGGCGGCGCGCTCGTCTGCCCCCAGGAATAGAGGGCGGAGTCCGCCATCGCCTGTGCGGTCTCGTCCGAAATCATGCCGGAAGCTCCTCGAAACTTTGCGCGAGTTTCTCCAGCATTTCATCGGCATCGGCCCGATTGAAGACCATCGGCGGGCGGATCTTGAGAATGTGTTGTGCCCGGCCCACCCGGCCCATCAACACATGGCGCTCGCGCATCGCCTCGACGATCCGGCCCGCGGCTTCGCTGGCGGGTTCGCCGTCCTGCGCAAGTTCGATCCCGAGGAAAAATCCCAAGCCGCGCGCCTCGGCAATCAGCGGATGGGACAGCTCGCGCAGCCGTTGCAGAAGATAGTCGCCGACCTGCGCCGCGTTCTCCTGCAGACCTTCGTCTTCGATCACACGCAAGGTCTCCATCGCCGCGGCGACCGAGACGGGGTTGCCGCCGAACGTGTTGAAATAGCCGAAGGCCTCGCGGAAGGCGGCCATCACATCGGGCTTCGCCACCAAGCCCGCGACCGGATGACCATTGCCCATCGGTTTGCCCATCGTGACCACGTCTGGCGTGAAGCCCAGCCATTCGTGGCCCCAGAAATGCGAGCCGATCCGGCCGAAGCCCGGCTGCACCTCGTCGCAAAGGATCAGCCCGCCCGCGCGGCGGATCACCTCGACCGTCTGGTCGAGGAAACCGGGCGCGATGCCGGGCATCCCTTCATTGGCGAAGATCGGGCAGAGCATGAAACCCGCGAAGCCGTGGCCGCTCTCTTCCAGCTCGGCGATCGCTTGGGCCACATTCGCCGCAAAGGCCTCGGGCTGCGCTTCCAGCGATCCGCCCAGAGGCGCAAGACTGTCGGGCGCGGGCACCCGGCGGATATGGTCCGGCCAGCCCCCGATCGGCGGGCGCCGCGTCGAGAGATGCGCCACGGCGGTGGTGTTGCCGTGATAGGTGTTGTCGGTCGCGATGAAGCCGCGCTTGCCGGTCACCGCCTGCGCCATGCGCAGCGCGACGTCATTGGCCTCGGACCCGGTGCAAGTCATCAGAAGCTGGCCGTCAAAGCCGAACTTGCCCAGCAGCGCCTCGGCATAATCGAGGATGCCTTCATGCAGATAGCGGGTATGGGTGTTGAGCGTGGCGGCCTGTTCGCAGATCGCCTTCACGATGCGCGGATGGCAATGGCCGCAATGGGCGACGTTATTATAGGCGTCGAGGTAACGCTGGCCGTCGGCGTCGAAAAGCGAGCTGCCCTGCCCGCGCACGATCTCGACCGGACGCGCATAGAAGGTCGGCACGTTCGGCCCCAGAAGCCGCGCGCGCCGCGCCAAAAGATCATTCCCCATCCGAGACCTTCCCGCGCAGCGCTTTCTTCTCGCCGTGAATCGCCTTCGCCTTCAGACGCCGCTTCTTCGAGCCGAGCGTGGGCCGGGTCGGGATACGTTTCTTGGGCTTTTCGCAGGCCTTGCGGATCATCTCGGCGAGGCGGTCGCGCGCGATCTCGCGGTTGCGCGCCTGACTCCGCGTGTCCTGCACCAGCAGCAAAAGCGCGCCATCGCTGGTCCATCTGCGGCCCGCGATCCGGCGCAGGCGGTTCTTCACCGGTTGCGGCAGATGCGGCGAGCGTTCGGCCTCGAAGCGCAGCTCGACCGCAGTCGAGACCTTGTTCACATTCTGCCCCCCCGGACCTTGCGCCCGGGTGAAGGTTTCGGTGATTTCCCAATCCTCGATGGTTATCTGATCGTTGATCCGCAGCATGGCCACAAGCTAGCTCACGCTGCGAAAAACGAAAGCCCCCTTCGGCTTGGCTCAAATATCCCGGGGGAGAGGCGCACGGCGCCGAGGGGGCAGCGCCCCCTTTACCCCGCCAGCAACCGCGCCCCGTCATGGCCGGTGATGCGCACGGTCATCAGCGTGCCTTCGGGCTGGTCCGCTTCGAACGCCACCTCGGCAAAGCCTTCGGTGCGCGCGACGCGCGGGGTCTCGGTCAGCACGAGCTGTTCGGTGCCGACCTGCGCGTCGAGATGCGCTGCCAGCGCGGCCTCTCCCTTCGCGCGCAGCCGGGCCGCCCGTTCCTTGACGATCGGGCCCTTCACGGCCGGCATCCGCGCGGCGGGCGTGCCCTTGCGCGCGGAATAGGGGAAGACATGCAGGAAGGTCAGCCCGCAATCATCGACGAGCCGCAGGGAGTTCTCGAACATCTCCTCGGTCTCGGTCGGGAAGCCCGCGATGATGTCCGCGCCGAAGACGATCCCGGGGCGCAGCTTGCGCGCTTCCTCGGTAAAGGCGATGGCATCGTCGCGCAGGTGGCGGCGCTTCATCCGCTTGAGGATCATGTCGTCGCCCGCCTGAAGGCTGAGATGCAGATGCGGCATCAGGCGCGGCTCAGTCGCGATCGCCAGCATCAGGTTCTCGTCGGCCTCGATCGAGTCGATGGAAGAGATGCGCAGGCGCGGCAGGTCCGGCACGAGGCGCAGGATTCGCATCACCAGATCGCCCAGACGCGGCTCGCCCGGCAGGTCCGCGCCCCAAGAAGTCAGATCGACCCCGGTGAGGACGACCTCGTTGAAGCCGCGATCCACGAGGCGCTTGATCTGCTCGACCACGACGCCCGCCGGGACGGAGCGCGAATTGCCGCGCCCGAAGGGGATGATGCAGAAGGTGCAGCGGTGATCGCAGCCGTTTTGCACCTGCACATAGGCGCGATGGCGGCCGAACCCGTCGATCAGGTGACCGGCGGTCTCCTTCACCGACATGATGTCGTCGACCATGACGCGCTCCGTCTCGCCGATGAAATCGGGGCCTTGCGGGGCGAGCTGCGCCCAAGTGTCGGCCTGCATCTTCTCGTGATTGCCGATGATCTTGGTGACCTCGGGCATCGCCGCGAAAGTGTCGGGCTCGGTCTGCGCGGCGCAGCCCGTCACGATCACCGGCACGTCCGGGTTCTCGCGCGACAGACGGCGGATCTCCTGCTTGGCCTTGCGCACGGCCTCTGCGGTCACGGCGCAGGTATTGACCACCACGGCCCCTTCGAGCCCGGCGCCTGCAGCCAATTCCTTCATCGCCTCCGTCTCATAGGCATTGAGACGGCAGCCGAGGGTCGAGAAAACGGGCGGTTTCATATCGCGTCCAGAAAATCTTGGGTGAGGGTCGCATCGAAGACATGCGCGGTGGGGCCGGTCATCCAGACGCCATCGTCGCGCCAGTCGATCTCCAGCTGGCCGCCATCGACCTCGACGAGGACGCGCTTGCCGGTGAGCCCCCGCAGTTGCGCGGCGACGGCGGTGGCGCAGGTGCCCGAGCCGCAGGCCAGCGTGATGCCGGTGCCGCGCTCCCAGACGCGCATCCTCAGATGGTCGGGACCGATCACGCTGGCGAATTCGACATTGGTGCGCTCGGGGAACAGGGGATCATGCTCGATCACCGGGCCTTGGCGATCCACTTCGACCGCCTCGGCGTCGTCCACGAAGAAGACGCAATGCGGGTTGCCCATGCCGACCGCGATCGGGTCGCCGCCCAGCGGCAGATGCGCGGGATCGATGCCGGGCAGAATCGGAATTTGCGCTGCTTCGAGAATCGGCGCGCCCATATTGACCGAGACCATCCCGTCATCGCGCCGGATCGCGCTGAGGTGCCCGCGTTCGGTCACCAGCGTGACACTCTCCCGACCAAGCTGGCGCATCATGTAATCGCTCACGCAGCGGGTCGCATTCCCACATGCACCCGCCCGCGTGCCATCGTTGTTCCAGAAATCGAGCGTGAAATCAGCCCCTTGGGCGGGGCGGATCACGGCGAGCTGGTCGAATCCCACGCCGCGATGCCGATCACCGAGCGCACGCGCGAGCGCAGGCGTAACCGGATCGTCGCCCTCGCGGGCGTCGATCACGACGAAGTCATTGCCAAGCCCATGCATCTTCATGAAGGGCAGTCCGCTCTGTGTGCGCTTTGTATTCATGGCGCGCGATATACGCCCGCGCCAAGGTTTTTTCCAGATGTGCAATTTTTGTGAATTTTATGCCTTGACCCCCCCGGCGGGGGTTTGTAGAGACGCGCCCTGTGATGGGCCGTTAGCTCAGTTGGTAGAGCAACTGACTTTTAATCAGTGGGTCGCAGGTTCGAATCCTGCACGGCTCACCATCACCCTCAGAAACCCGGGCTTCGGCCCGGGTTTTTGCGTTTTGGGGTCTGCGGTTACGGGAGCCGCCCTCGGCGTCAGAAATAACTGCGCACCAGGGCCCCCGAGAGCAGCACCCAGCCGTCGGCCACCACGAAAAAGGCAAGCTTGAACGGAAGCGCCACGACCGCGGGCGGCACCATCATCATCCCCATCGACATCAGAACCGCCGAGACGACGAGATCGATAATCAAAAACGGCAGGTAAACGAGGAAGCCGATCTGGAAGGCACGGGTGACTTCGGACAGCATGAAGGACGGCACGAGAGTCGAGAGCGGCGCGCCCTCCAGGCTTTCCGGTGCGGGCGTGCCGCTGCGTAGTTCGGCTAAAGCTGCGAAGGTGTCGGGATTGGTGCGCCCGGCCATGAAGGTGCGGAAAGGCTCGATCCCCTTGGTGAACGCCTCCTGCCAGTCGATCGCGCCGTCGATCAGGGGCTGGCCCGCGACGCGCCAACTCTCAAGGAAGACCGGCTCCATGATGAACCATGTCAGGAACAGCGCGAGGCTGATGATCAGCATATTCGGCGGCGATTGCTGCAACCCGAGGGCTTGGCGCAGAATCGACAGCACCGTGACGATGAACGGAAAGGCCGTGACCATGATCGCGAGCCCGGGCGCGAGGCTGAGCAGCGTGATCGCCGCAATGATCAGCAAGGAGCGACCCGCGAGGCTATCGCCTTCCCCGACAGAGAGCGTAATGTCCTGAGCCTGCGCGGGCAGCGCCGCAAGCGTTAAGGTTAATGCGGCGAGCGGGACGAGCCAAAGCGCTGGCAGGCATATCGTGGCGGCGCCGGGAGAGATTGGGCGGGGGCGCATCTCACAACCCGTTTTGCAGATCGGCCACCTCGGTAAGCCGCACCGCAAGCTGTCCGTCGCTGCCATCGATCTCGGTCAGCTCGCCGCGCGCTATCAGCTTGTCCCCGACATACAGCTCCACCGGATCCTCCACTTTCCGGTCAAGCGGCAGCACAGCGTCGCGCTTCAGGCGCAGCAAATCGCGCACCAGCGGGCGGGCCTTTCCGACCGAGATGGTGATCTCGATCGGGACCTGCGTGAAGGGATTGGCGGTCGAAGCGTCCGGCGCGGTCTCATTCATCGGGCTTGTCCTTCGCGGTGGCAGTGAAATAGGTCGTGACCGCGCGCGAAATGGCGGCGGTGACGGCGTCGAGATCGACGCGGGTCTCGGTATCGGCGAAGCGCAGATAGACCTGACCCTCGCCAAGGCTGGGCTCTGCCGCGAAGACGAGTGGCAAATCTGCACGTGGCGCGAGCGCCTCTTGAATCTGCGGCAATGCGGACGGATTGCCGACCACCGTGATCGGCGTCGCGCAGAGATCCTCGGCAATCGGCATCAACTGCTCGGCCACGACGGGGCCAAGCGACGCGCGCGCAAGCTCGGGCAAAAGCTTGCCGCAGATCTCGACCAGAAGCGGCTCGAGCGCGTCGAGCATGTGCTGGCGCGCTTCGTGATAGGTGAAGCCCAGCGCCTGAAGGTTGCGCCCCAGATCGGCGTGGAGCCGCGCAGTTTCAGCATTCTGCGCGGCAACTGCATCGTCCCACCCGGCCTGATATCCGGTCTCGAAAGAGGCCAGCTTGACCTCTTCCAACTCGGCGGGCGCGAGCGCGATTTCCCCCGCCTCTGTCGAGTTGGGCTCAAACGATTCGAGTTTCAGCCTTTGCCCCATCATGTTTTCTCCGACGGCTCTTCCATCCAGCTACGCAGGATTTCGACGGTTTCCGCCTGCCGCTCCTCAATCATCTTCTTCAATCGGTCGACTGGATCGGTGGGACGGTCGAGGTCGAAATCCGCCTGTGTCGCCATCGGCAGGTCACCGAGGTCGAAATCGGACACCAGCTGCATGTTCATATCGGGCATCTCCCTGTCGTCGATCTCACCGGTGAGCGCTGTCGACGCCGTGGCGCCCTCCTCCGTGGCGCTGGGCGCGGGCAACTCCGCCGCGCCTGCACGCGATTTCTGCAGCAGGATCGGGCGCGCGACGAAAAGACCAAGCACGAGCGCGACGACCGCAAGGACCGCGATCTGGATGATCTGCGTCAGATCGAGCGCCATGCTGTCGATGAAGCCGGGCCCTGCGACGGTTCCTGCCTCTGGCAGCGCCTCGAACTGCATCGACCGCAGGGTGATCACGTCCCCACGCGCCTCATCGAACCCGACCGCCGAGGCGACGAGTTCGCGCAGGTCGGCCAGCTCGGCATCGCTGCGCGGCTCCCAGCTTGGCGTTCCGTCCGGATTGGTCCCGCGCACCCCATCGACGAGGACGGCCACGCTGAGCCGCTTGAGTGCGCCGGGCGCGCGCAGCAATTCGCGACGCGTCTCCGACACCTCGAAATTGGTGCGCGCGCGGGTCTCGCTCGTGCGGCTTTGCGATTTTCCGGTCGCGCCGGTGCCGTTATCGGGCAAGTTAGAGGCGACGGTCGTTGCCGGCGGCGTGGTCGAGTCGGAGGTCTTCGAGGTCTCCGACGTATCGGTGGAAATCGCCACGCGCCCCTCCGGATCGAAGCGCCTTTCGGTGATCGCCTCGCGCTCTGTCGCGGTGTCGAGAGCCACTTCGACCACGACGTTTCCGGGCCCCACACGCGCCTCGAGCAGCCGTTCGACATTCTGCTTCAACGCTTGCGCGCGATCTTCCCCGCTGCCGGGCAGCGCGGGATTGTCGTTAAAGGGGATGAGCCCGCGCGCCGAGTCGATCACCGAGACATCTTCGGGCGTCATGCCGGTCACCGCCGAGGCCACCAGATAGCGCACCGCCTTTGCCTGTGCGCCGCTCAAGCCCCCGAGCGTCGGCGTGATCGTCACCGAAGCGGTCGGCTTGGGCGTCCCGCGAAACGGCATATTCGTCGGATGCGCGATATGCACCCGTGCCGATCGGATCGACGGCACGGCGGCGATCGTTCGCGCCAATTCCCCCTCTTTCGCGCGCCAATAGGCCGCGTCGAACATCTGCGAGGTCGTGCCGAAACCCGACAGCGAATCGAGCAGCTCGTAGCCCGCGCCACCGGTTGCGGGCAGACCTTGCGAGGCAAGCGTCATCCGCAATTCGTCGCGCTGCGGTGCGGCCACGAAAATCGAATCGCCACGCACCTCGTAGGCCACGCCGCGCTGTTCGAGCGCCGAGATCACCTCCCCCGCTTCCGAGCTGCCAAGCCCCGCGTAAAGCAGCGCAAGCGTCGGCTTCGACGCGATCGACCCGATGGCGAAAACCGTGGCGATCATGGCGATCACCCCAAAAATTGCGGCGAGTTTCCTGCGCATATCCAGGCCGGCCCAAGTGTCGATGAGTTGCTGCAAGACGAACCTCCAGAGAGCGGGCGTTCTACCCGAGCGTCGCAGGCACCTTCCCTTAATGCGATTAACAATCGGTTAGTCCGACTCGGGTATTCCAAGTCTCGAACCGCAACAGCGAGGCCCCTATGACGGACGCCACTGCAGAGGCCGAAGAGCCACCCAAGAAAAAGTCCAAGCTGATGCTCATGGTCGGTCTCGTGCTCATGCTTTTGCTGGGCGGCGGGGGGTTCTACGCGGTCTATTCGGGGCTGATTCTCGCGCCTCCGGACACGGCACACGGTGCTGCCGGGCCGGAGACGCACACGCCCGAGGCGCTTCCCGATATCGCCTATGTCGCACTCGAACCGCTCGCGATCACGCTGAGCGGGGCATCCGCGCGTCACCTGCGGTTCGCGGCCGAGCTTGAGGTGCCCAGCGCCTATCAACATGACGTGGAGCTTTTGAAGCCGCGCGTGATGGATGTGCTGAACGGGTATTTGCGCGCGGTCGATGTCAGCCTTCTGGAGGATCCAAGCGCGATGATGCGCCTGCGCGCGCAGATGTTGCGGCGGGTGCAACTGGTCACCGGAGACGGGCGCGTGCGCGACCTTCTGGTCATCGAATTCGTGCTGAACTGAGGGAGAGAGCAATGCAATTCCTTGCCGAAATCACATCCGGACTCGCGGCCTTGGCGGCGGCGATTTATTGCTTCGTGCTCGCGCGCAGACTCAAGCGGTTCAATCAGCTGGAGACCGGGATGGGCGGGGCGATCGCCGTGCTGTCCGCACAGGTCGATGACATGACACGCGCGCTCGAGCGGGCGCAGGCGACCGCGGGCACATCCGAGCGGCAATTGCGCGCCCTGACGGAACGCGCGGAAGCAGGCGCAGAGAAGCTCGAACTGCTTCTGGCCTCGCTGCACGATCTGCCCGAAGACGGCGAACCGCGCCGCCGTGTGCTGCGCCGACGGCACCGGGAAACGGATATGGAGGCGGCGCAATGAGCCGTCTGCCCAAGCGCAAACCCGGCCGTCGCAAATCCCGCCCGGGTCGCGGTGCGCTCTGGATCATCGCCGCGCTTTTCGTCCTGTCCGGCGGATTGCAGCTTGCGCAATTCGGAGCCTGGGCGCGCGAGGCGACCGGCCCCGCGCATGAGACCGAAGCGGCAAAACCGGAAGACGATTGTATCGACGACGCGGGGTTCATGGCAATGCTTGCAGATCTCAAGGTGCGCGAGGCGAAACTCGTCGAACAGGAAGGGCTGCTCAGCGACCGCCGCAATGCGCTCGCTCTCGCGGAAACCCGGTTGGAAGCGCGGCTGAATGATCTCGTTGCAGCGGAAGAGGCGCTGTCCAAGACCGTGGCCGTGGCAGATGGCGCGGCCGAGAAAGATGTCGGAAAGCTCGTCGCCCTTTACGAGAACATGAAGCCGAAACAGGCCGCCCCGCTTTTCGCCGAAATGGACCCGAATTTCGCCGCAGGTTTTCTCGCACGGATGCGCCCCGCTGCTGCAGCCGCGGTTATGGAAAGCCTCGAGCCGAAAACGGCCTACGCGATCAGCGTCCTGATGGCGGGTCGCAACGCAGGCGCGCCCCGCGACTGAGGCAGACGTTAAGGGTCTTGGGCATTTCTTAAACCGAATCATTCAAAGTCGCCCAAGAGAAACGGAAGGGGCTTTCCATGATCGGCATCATCGGCATCGTGATCATCTTCGCGATGGTTTTCGGCGGCTATGTCGCGGCGGGCGGGAAGATGGGGATCATCCTGAAATCGCTGCCCTTCGAGATGATCATGATCGGCGGCGCCGCCGTCGGCGCCTTCGTTCTGTCGAACGACATGGCCTCGATCAAGCACACGCTGAAGGATGTCGGAAAGGTTTTCAAAGGACCGAAATGGAAGCCCGACGACTACCGCGATCTTCTTTGCCTGTTGTTCGAACTGATCCGGCTTGCCCGTCAGAACCCCGTCGCGATCGAAGAGCATATCGAAGACCCGGAGAGCTCTTCGATTTTCGGGAAGTATCCGAAAATCCTGCACGATCACGAGGCGATCGACATCATCTGCGATACGATGCGATCGGCCTCGATGAATTACGACGACCCCATGCAAGTGGAAGAGGTGCTCGATAAGCAGCTCGAGGCGAATTACCACCACGCCATGCATTCGAGCCACGCGATGCAGTCGGTTGCCGACGCGATGCCCGCGCTCGGGATCGTCGCGGCGGTGCTCGGGGTCATCAAGACCATGGGGTCGATCGACCAGCCCCCCGAAATTCTCGGCAAGATGATCGGGGGCGCGCTTGTCGGGACCTTTCTCGGCGTGTTCCTCGCCTACGGGTTCATCGCCCCCTTCGCGAGCCGGATGAAGGGGGTGATCGACGAAGATAGCCACTTCTACAAACTGATCCGCGAGGTGTTGATCGCCAACCTGCACAATCACGCAACCAATATCTGCATTGAGGTCGGTCGCCAGAACACGCCCCACCACATTCGCCCAAGCTTCTCCGACCTCGAGGAGGCCTTGAAGTCGGTGAAATCGGAGGCGGCATGAGGTTCTGGATCGCGCTTCTTTTGCTGCTGCCCTTCACCCTGGCTTATGCCACGCCAATTCCGGTCAAATCGGGCGAACATGACGGCTTTTCCCGCCTCGTGGTCTATCTGCCCGCATCGGCCAGTCGGGCTCTTGCACCCGTAGATGGAGGTTTTCGCCTCGCGACCGACGCATCAGATCCGCAATATGCGATTCAGAACGTGTTCGAGTTGATCCCGCGTGAGAGGTTGAAAGCACTTATTGCTGAACCGGATGGCACGCTTCGTCTGAAACTCGCTCCCGAGGTCGTTCCCGAAACCTTTACTCTCGAAAGCGGTGCATTCGTCATCGACCTCAAGGATGCCCCCCCAGCTCAAGCCGCGCTGGCGCCAGCTGGGGCCGTGCGCGATCGGGCCAAATCTTCGCCAACGAATGCGCCGCGGCCATCCTCCCCGCCCCGGCTTAGAACCGTTCAGCCCGTCGCGATTGGACGGGACTATCTCGACCTCTTCTGGCAGCCGCCGCATATGCGCGAAACCACCGCTGCGCCGGTGACGATCTCGGATAGCGCGCCTAAACCGCAAATCCCGCCGAAACCGGATCCGCGACTTGATGGCATTGAAGAGAGCCTCTTACGCCAGATTTCGCGGGCGGCATCGCAGGGGCTCGTCTCGGCTCAGGTGAAGCCTTCGAAGGCCCAGCCCTCTAGGAGCGGGCAACAAGCAAACTCTCCGGCAAGCGAGACGCCCACGGAGAGCGCCGACGATCCTATGGGTCCACCCGCGCCGACACTGCCGCCGCATCTCGCCGTCGATTCGATGACCGTGATCGATCGAGATCATCTCGTCACGCCACCCCAGACGCAACTGGAGGTATCCGAATGCCCTCCCGATCGATATTTCGACCTCGCGAGCTGGATCGACGAGCGCCCGGCCTTCGCGCAGATCAGCGATGCACGCCGTGATCTTTTGGGCGAATTCGACGTCCCCAACCCGCGTAAGGTGATGGCTTTGGCAAGGCTATACATCGCCTTCGGCTTCGGGACGGAATCCCGCGCGCTTTTGCGCGACATGGGTAAGGATGGTCCTGGCAAAGATGCTCTGCTCTTTGTCGGATCGATCCTCGATCAGGACCCTGCCGCCGCCGCATCGCCGCTCGCGCGGCTCACAGATTGCGATGGTGCGGTCGCGCTTTGGGCTTTCCTTGCATCAGACCCGCCGCCCGAAAAACGAGATGTCGCATTCGCCGCGCTCCGCCGAAATTTCGAAGCACTTCCGGCGGATCTGCGACGTTCCCTGGCACCAAAGCTTGTGGCTAGGCTCACGCAAATTGGGGCAGCGGATGTGGCACGGTCTCTCGAACCTGCGGTCAGCCGAATAACCACGGAGGATCGAACTGCGCTTGATACAGTGGAGGCGGAAATTCAAGCGAAAGAAGCGGATCCACAAGCTTTGGGTAACCTTGAGGCGCTTTCGAAAACGAATTCAGAGCAGGGCTTGCGCGCGTTGATCTTATGGCTCAACGGCCAGATCGATGCGGGCGGAGAGGTCGATCCGGCATCTCTCGCCAATGCTGAGGCGCTCGCCTTCGAACTTGCCAAAGCGCCGGAGGCACCGGAGCTGCGGCGCATCGCTGCGATCGGGCACGCCGCGAATTCCGAATTTCCTAAAGCTTTTGAGATCTATGCCGATGCGACCATGATCGCGGACTCAAACGGCACGCTCGCGGCAATATTCACACGGTTAGTTGGTCAAGCCAGCGACGCGGCTTTCCTTCGCACCCTCTATGACGAATTGCCACTTGCCGAGGAAGTCGCACAGATACCGGACCTGCGACAAGAATTGGCCGAACGCGCAATCTCTCTGGGAATGCCGGCAGTCGCCGTGCGCCTCCTCGGCAAGGCCGCGCCACTGACGGAGCAGGACAAAACGCTGCTCGCTCGGGCAGCGCTTCTTGAGTTGGACCCTGCAGCTGCTCTCGCCCATCTGAAAGACCTCGGCGGTCAGCAAGTCGAGCAACTCCGGGCGGAGGCTTTGTCCCGGCTCGGTCGACACGACGACGCGCGCGCCGCCTACCTTCGCGCGGGCAATCGAGAAGATGCGCGCGCACAGTCCTGGCATAAGGGCGACTGGTCAAACCTGGAGACCTCGCCCGATGCGGTGGAGAAGCAGTTTTTGGAAACCTTCGGTGCGGCGCCTTCGCCTGGGACGGATATCCAAGGCGGCCCGATCACTCAGGCGCGCAGCCTCTTGGAGCGAAGCCAAGCCGAGCGAGAAACGTTGTCGAAAATGCTCGACCGTCTTGCCTTGCCGTCCGCACAGGAATGACGCGCCTAAACGGCGCAAACGGTTTCTAAATCTTTGGCCGCTAGGTCTGGGTTTGCAAGAATTGCACTGCAAAGGGGAAATCCCATGCCTTGGTTTCGGCGGGCTCTGTATGTTCTCTGTCTAACCCTCGTTCCGCTATCCGCGGCGGGGCAACCCCAGCTATGCGAGGCCGCCGCGAAGCAAGCCTCGCGCGAAAGCGGCGTTCCTTATGCGGTGCTCATGGCGATCTCGCTAAATGAGACCGGACGAAAAGGCGCGGGTGGCTTCGAGCCGTGGCCGTGGACCGTGAATATGGAAGGCGCTGGGCATTGGTTCGACCGCCGGAATTTGGCGCTCGCTTACGTTTTCAAGGAATTCAAACGCGGCGCGCGAAGCTTCGACGTCGGCTGTTTCCAGATCAATTTCAAATGGCACGGGCAGCATTTCTCATCGATCGAAGACATGTTCGACCCGTTGGAAAACGCCCGATATGCGGCGCAATTTCTGAAATCGCTCTACGCAGAAAGCGGTGACTGGAAGAGGGCGGCGGGCGCCTATCACTCGCGCACGCCCAAGCATGCGAAAAGCTATTCGACACGCTTTGCCCGGTTTTTCGCGAAACTCGAAGGCAGGAGCGGCCCGAAAGACGTGATGACCACTTCCGCCGCCGCGGCCAGTCCATTGCCTGATATTCCCGACATCGTGCTGGCACAAAGCGCGTCCCAAGAACAACGCCGAGAAAACGGCTACCCGCTTCTGCTCAGGTCGAAAGACGCAGAGCCGCCCCGGCCGGGCGGTGCCCCGGGCGCCTCCCTATTCGCGCGTGCCGCGCGAAAAGCGCGAGGGATGTGATGGCGCCGACGCTCCTACAACGCGCGTTTCAGCCAACGATCCTGCTGGCACTCGCGCTGATGGCGGTCATCGCGATGATGATCCTTCCGGTGCCCTCCTGGATTCTCGACATTGGCCTCGCGACCTCGTTCGCCCTCGCGATCCTGATCTTCACCGTCACACTTTTCATCGAACGTCCGCTCGATTTCTCCGCCTTCCCCACCATTCTCCTCGCGACGCTCATGCTGCGGCTGTCGCTCAACGTTACCTCGACGAAACTCATCATCGGAAACGGACACACGGGCACGGGTGCGGCGGGCGGCGTTATCGAAGGGTTCGCGAATTTCATCATGAGCGGCTCGGTCCTGATCGGGCTGGTCGTGTTCTGCGTCATCCTGATTGTGAATTTCATCGTGATCACCAAAGGCGCGGGGCGCATGGCCGAGGTCGGCGCGCGCTTCGCGCTCGACGCGATGCCGGGTAAGCAGCTCGCGATTGACAGCGACATGAATGCGGGCGCCATCGACCATGCCGAGGCGCGAGAGCGGCGCGAACGCGAGCAGGCGGAAACCACCTTTTTCGGCTCGCTCGACGGGGCATCCAAATTCGTCAAAGGGGACGCGGTTGCCGGGCTATTAATCACGATGCTCAACCTCGTGGTCGGGCTGCTTATCGGCACCGTCGTGCATGGAATGCCGCTCGATCGCGCGCTTGAGACCTATGCGATCCTCACGGTCGGCGACGGCCTCGTCAGCCAGATACCGGCGGTCATCATCTCGATCGCAGCGGCCATCTTGCTGTCGCGCGGCGGGGCGAAAGGCTCCACCGATCTGCAGCTATTCCGCCAGCTTGGGAAATATCCGGCCGCCCTGACCACCGTTGCGGTCTTGATGGCGCTTTTCGGTCTCGTGCCGGGCCTCCCCTTCCTGCCTTTCACCGCGGGGGCCATCATCCTCGGCACAGCAGCCTATATGCTACGGCGCGCCGAACGGGCGCGCGCACGGCGCGAGGCGATGAAAATGCCCGCGCCGGAGACCGGACCGAAGCAGAAATCCATGGGTGACGTACTCGACATCGACGATATCCATGTCGAATTCGCCCCGGATCTGGTCAAGATGGCGCTCGATCCGGCGACGGGTCTGGACGCGCGCATATCCAACATGCGCAATCACGTCGCGGCGAATTTCGGATTGATCCTCCCTGAAATTCGGCTGACCGACGACGCCACTTTGCCGCCCGGTCATTACCGCATCCGCGTTCAGGGGGTGGAGCAGGCGCGCGATCGGCTGATGCCGGAGCATGTTCTTGCGCTGATCGCGGACAATCGCGAATTCCTTCCAGACGGCGAAGAAGTGCGCGAACCGGTGTTCCACGCGCCCGCGCTTTGGGTGCCCGCCCATCAGCAGGAAGACGCGGCGCTCGCCGGCTCGACGGTGGTCGGGCCGACGGAGGTGCTCGCGACGCATCTTCTCGAAGTGATCAAGGCGAATTTCTCTCGGCTGATGACGTTGCGGGCGCTGCGGCGGCTGCTCGACGAAGTCGCGAACCTCTCCGATCCGACACGCGCACAGGCCAATCGACGCGTTCTCGACGAGCTCATCCCCGACAAGGTGCCGGTCGATCTACTGCTTTCGGTGTTAAGGCTACTGCTCGATGAACGGGTCTCGATCCGCAACCTTCTGCTGATCGTCGAGGCAATCTCGGAAGCGCGCCACCTGCAAAGCCCCGAGCAGATCTGCGAACATGTGCGGCAGCGCCTCGGCTTCCAGCTCGTTGCCGATCTGCGTCGCGAGGACGGCACGATTCCCCTGATCCAACTGGCGCCCGATTGGGAGGAACGCTTCGGAAAATACACGATCGGGGGCGAGGCGGGCAGTGATGTCGCCTTGCCACCTGACCTATTCAACACGCTGGCGGCGAATATCGCCGAGAAACTCGCCGGGGCGGCCCAAGCGGGGACCTTCCCGGCACTGGTCTCTTCAGGGCGCAGGCGGCGGTTTTTGCGTACGGTCATCAACGCGAAAGGGCTGAACGCACCGGTCCTGAGCTACGAAGAAATCGGCCTGGAGGCGCGGCCCGCGATGGTCGGACAGGTCCCTGCATGAGCCCGTCGCTTCTCGATCTGCTCAGCGAAGTCCTGCAGCAAGCACGAAGCTTTTTGTTCATAGGTTTCATTGTCTTGCTGCGGGTGGGCGGGATTGTCGCCATGGCCCCGGGCTTTGGCGAGACGAGCCTGCCGGCGCGGATCAAGACGGGGGTCGCACTTGCGATAACCCTGGTGTCGGTTCCGGCCCTCGCACCGACGCTCGCCAGTTTCGACCAAGGGACGGTTCTGCCGCTGTGGCTGGCCTCGGAAATCGCGATCGGCCTCTTTCTCGGCTTCGGATTGCGCGCCTTTGTCTTCGCTTTGCAAATCGCAGGCACAATGGCGGCGCAGTCGAGTTCGCTCTCCCAGCTGCTCGGCGGAATGGGCGGGGAACCGCAACCCGCAATCGGAAATGTCCTGCTGATCGCCGGAATCGCGGTGCTGATGAGCCTCGGATTTCACGTCCAGCTCATCGAGTTTCTGATCGGAACCTATCAGGTGTTACCGGTGGGCGAATGGCCCGATCCGGATGCGCTGCGGCGCTGGGGCGTCTCGGGTGTCGCGCATGCGTTTTCGCTCGCCTTCAAGCTCGCCGCCCCCTTCGCGGTCACCGGGCTGATTTACAACGTCGCGCTTGGCGCAATTAACCGAGCCATGCCGCAGCTCATGGTCGCGTTCGTCGGCGCCCCGGCGCTCACGGCAGGCGGTCTGATCCTGCTTGCCCTCTGCGCGCCCACTGCCATCGCGATCTGGCGCGAGGCGGTCATGGCCTTCCTCGGCAACCCGTTCGGAGCCGTGCAATGAGCGAAGACGAAGCCGGCGAAAAGGAATTCGATCCAACCCCGCAGAAGTTGGAGGAAGCGCGGCGCAAGGGCGATCTGGTGCGCTCGACCGAGATTTCCGTGGCCGCCGTCTATGGCAGTTTTCTCGCGACACTGCTCGGCCTGGGTATCTACAGCGTGACGCGGTTCGGCAGTGGGGCGATGGCAATGCTGGATCGCGCCGATGAGATGGCCGCGCAGTTTCTTGGTGGCGGGACGGCCCTGGGCGGGCGGATCATCGGCACGCTGCTCGTGCCGCTCGCGCCGTTTTTCGTGGTGCCGATGATCGCCGCGCTCGTCGCCTACTGGGCACAACGCGCGATCGTGGTCGCGCCCGACAAGATCCAGCCAAAGCTCAGCCGAATCAATCCGCTGAAGAATGCTGCGCAGAAATTCGGACGCAGCGGGCTGTTCGAATTCGCCAAGAGCGCGACGAAACTCGCGGTGATCGCGACGATTCTTTTCATTTACCTCAGGGCGCGCGCCGATCTGATTTTGCTCACGCAGCGCCTCGAAACGGTGCAGATCGTGGGGCTGCTGTTTCGGATGATCGCCGAGTTTCTGATGATCGTCACTGCCCTCGCCGCCACGATGGGCGCGATCGACTATCTTTGGCAGCGGTCCGAATTCCTGCGCCGCAACCGGATGACGCGCAAGGAATTGACCGACGAAATGAAACAATCCGAAGGCGATCCTCATCTGAAGGCACAGAGACGTCAGAAGGGGATGGAGCTTGCGATGCGGCAATCGGTTCCCGACACCGCCAAGGCCGATGTCGTGATCGTCAACCCGACCCATTACGCGGTCGCGCTGAAGTGGGATCGCGCCTCGGGTCGTGCACCGGTCTGCCTGTCGAAAGGGGTCGATGCGATCGCGGCGCGGATCCGCGAGATCGCGGCGGAGAACGCGGTGCCCGTGCATTCGGACCCGCCGACCGCGCGGGCGCTGTTCGCGGCGATCGAGATCGGCGAGGAAATCCGGCCGGAGCATTACAAACCCGTGGCGGCCGCGATCCGCTTTGCGGAGAAGATGCGCAAGGCGGCCCGCGGAGGTTCGGCATGGCGCAAATGAGCAAATTGCAGGTAAAGCAGCTGGCGGCACTCGCCCGATTGACCCGTATGCAGCGGGAGGCGGAGTTGGCTGCGCTCGCACGGCTGAACGCCCGGGCGCGCGCGCTCGATGCGCGAATTGCCAGCCTTCAGGCGGAGGAGCGGTCGATTCGGGAGACGCTCGCGCAGGAACCCGCCTCCGGGCAAAACACCCTCGCCTATTTGCGCTACCTGTCGCTGGAAGACACGCGGCTACGCGCCGCGCGGACGGATCTCGACCCCGCGCTTGCTGCGCAGCATGGCGCAACCGCGCGCGCGGTGGGCCGCCATGACGTTGTCACGAAACTTGGTCACCCGAAACGAGGCGCGCCGCGCTGAGGCGCGGGATCTCTCGTCTGTCGCAGATATCGCGGATCTGACCTAGCTGTCCTGACGCACGATATCGGAGACCAGAACCGCAAGGACACCGGGACCGAGAATGCTGCGCGCGGTCTCGGTCAGGGCCCGACGCAGGCGCGACATGTTCGCGGAATCCGTGAACAGGCCCTGAAATCCCCCCGTATTCGCATGATCGAACAGCACCTGCAGGAACGCATCGCGCAGTTTCGGCTCGGCGCGATAGACGGCCTCGGTCTCACCGACCTTCACCTCGAGGCTGAGCGACAGGATGACCATGCCGGAGATGCGCGACTCGGTTACCAGCGGCACGATGAACTGGTTGTTGAGCTTGACGAATTCGGAGGTGACATCGCCCTCGGCCCCAGGGTCGGCAGCGGCCGGGGCCCCATGAGCCTCTGGTGCGGCGCCGTGATCTCCTGCTGCCGCCTCCGCAGCGGCCGAGTCGGTGGGTTGTTCTGCGGGCGGTGGGGCGGGACGCAGGAAATATCCTGCCGCGCCGCCGCCGGCGAGGCCGATCAGACCGAGGAGAAGCGGGAGGAGTTTACCAAGCATTGCGGAACCTCAGAAGGGCAGGAGAATATCGGCGATCTGCTGGCCGTAGCGCGGTTGCTGCACATCGGTGATCTGCCCGCGCCCGCCATAGGAAATCCGCGCGCCAGCGATCTTGTCATAGGTGATCTCGTTCTGGCGGCTCACATCGGCGGGGCGCACGAAACCGGTGACGATCAGCTCGCGCACCTCGAAATTCACCCGCACCTCCTGGCTGCCCTGAATGCGCAACACGCCATTCGGGAGCGTCTCGATGATCGTTGCGGCCACGCGCAGGGTCAGTTTCTCGTTGCGCGATACCTGCCCGTCGCCGGAATAGGTCGAATTCGAATTGGTCGAGACGGCGTCGGCCATGCTCGCCCCGGCGGGCAGGCGCTTGTCGATCCGCTGCGGAATGCCGAGCATCGAGGTCACTCCCATCGTGTCGGACCCGCTGCGCGAGCGACCCGTCGAATTCGAGATTTCGGCCTTATCGTTAATCTCAATCACGACGGTGAGGATATCGCCGCGTTTGGCGGCGCGTGGGTCGCCCAACAGGGAATTGCGCGCACCGGACCAAAGAGAGGCTTCTTGTTCAGGGCTGCGCGACTCTGTCGTGACGGGCAGCGGCGAGGAGGCCATGGCGTAGAACTCGTTGCCGCCTTCGACCGGCGTAAATCCGGGCGCCTTACCGACCTGCTCGAGCCGCCCGCAGGCGATGAGCGTGATCGACAAAAGCAACAGGGCAGGAGATTTCATCGCAAATTCCTCATGGGGCAACATGGGCAGTTCCGTCAGCGCCAAGCGTCGCGGAGACCACGGTTTTCGAAGCGGCGTTCATCACGCGGATCGTCTCTCCGATGCCGGCACGATCGAGCGCGCGGCCTTCGGTTCGAATCTCCAACGAGCCGCGGCGGAACAGGAGCGGGATGATCTGATTGCGCTCGACAATGGCGGGCTGCCCCAGATCGCGGGCTCGGATCGGGCGACCGGCATAGATCACCCCGCGCGTCTCAAGGCCGATCGCTTCCTCCGGCCCGGTCAACGCCCCGACCACCTCACCCGGTTGCAACCCGACATCTGCGGGGGCGACGATCGTCCGGGCGCGCATGGTGTGCAGCGCGACGAGCGTGTCCGCCAAGACGTGGCCCGGCAAAAGACCGGATGCCGCAATCAGGAGCGCCCGCCACAGCATCAGCGCACCTGTGTCGTCGCGCCAAGCATCTGATCGGCGGCGGAAATGACCTTCGCGTTCAACTCGTAGCCGCGCTGCGCCTTGATCAGCTCGGTGATCTCGCGCACCGGATCGACCGAGCTCTCCTCCAGATAGCCCTGCCGCAACGTGCCCAACTCATCCGCGCCGGGCGTATTCACATTGGGCGGCCCCGAGGCGCCGGTTTCCAGAAACAGGTTCGAGCCGATCGCCTCCAGCCCCTTCTGGTTCGAGAAATTCGCCAAGGTGAACTGGCCGAGTAGCTGCGGCGCGACCTGATTGCTGAAATAGGCATAAACCTCGCCTTGCGCGTTGATCGCCACGGCGCGCGCGTCGTTCGGGATGGTGATCTCGGGCACGACCGGGTAGCCGTCAGAGGTCACGATCTGGCCGGTCCCATTGCGCTTGAGCCCACCATCGCGCGTGTAGGCGGAGATGCCCGAGGGCAGCGTCACTTCGAGATAGCCATTGCCGTCGATCGCGACGTCCAGATCGCCGCCCGTCGCGCTGAGAGAGCCTTGCGCGATGTTGACCGTCACGGCGGTCGGGCGCACGCCGAGGCCAAGCTGCACCCCGGCGGGGATGGTCGTGCCATCGGTCGCGTTGATCGTGCCGGGGCGGGTCATCTGCTGGTAATGCAGATCGGCGAACTCGGCGCGGCGCGCGTTATAGCCAGTGGTCGACATGTTCGCGAGGTTGTTGGAAATCACCTCGACGCGCATCTGCTGCGCGCTCATGCCGGTGGCTGCGATCTGAAGAGCTCTCATGTCATGGGCCTCCTGTTAGCGGGCGAGCGTCTGGATGACGCCGCGGATTCGTTCGTCTTCGCGTTCGAGAAAGGCCTGGCCCATCTCATAGGCGCGCTGGACCTCGATCATGCGCGCAATCTCGGTGATCGGATCGACGTTGCTGTCTTCGAGAAACCCCTGCATCAGAACCGCGCCCTCCACCGGTTCGGCCCCGGCCTCTGCGGTGAAGCGAGTGCCGCCGACATGGCTCAATTCGTTGGGATCGGTAGGAAGGTAGACGCCGACCTGCGCGATCGGCTGGCCGTTGTTCGAAAGCGTGCCATCGGCGGCGAGCGCGACCGAAGTCGCCCCCGAGGGGATTGCGACCGGGGTGCCACCGGAATCGAGCAGCCGGAACCCGTCGGGCGTGAGCAACTCACCTTCAGCCGACGGGATAAAACTGCCAGCCCGCGTGAGCTGATTGCCCTGCGGGGTCTCGACCATGAAGAACCCCTCGCCCTCGATTGCGAAATCGAAGGTGCCGCCTGTCTGGGTCAGCCCGCCTTGGCTTCGATCGATCAGACGACCATGCGCCCGCGCCATCGACAGCGAGGGTTCGTTGCCTTGAAGCCCCGAGAGATATTCGGAGAAGATCACGCCCTCGCGCCGAAAGCCGGTGGTCGAGACATTCGCGATATTATTGGCGACGGTCCGCATTTCGCGCATCAGGCCAGATTGCCGCGTGAGTGTGGTATAGATTGCGTTATCCATCTTAGCCCCCGGCGACGATCGGCAGGATCGTGCGGGTGAAAAACTCCACCAGTTTTTCCGACATGAAGCTCATCGACACCCAGAACACGACGAGCATCGCGCCCACTTTGGGCACGAAGGTCAGCGTCATTTCCTGCACCGAGGTCAGCGCCTGAAAGAGACCGATCGTGACCCCGGCGACCAGCGCGACCGACAGAAGCGGCGCCGCGATCAGCACGGCGATCCACAAGCCCTGCCGGAGCGTGTCGAAGAAAATCGCGTCCTGCATCAGACCGACATCCTGAGAATTTCCTGATAGGCCTCGACGACCTTGTTGCGGACCGTCACCGCCGCCTCGATCGCGAGTTCCGTCTGGGCGAGCGCCTGCACCAGCGCATGCGGATCGGCCTGCCCCGCCATCGCGGCTTTGGCAGTGTCTTCGCCCGCCTTGACCACATCGACGAATGAGTTCGCCGCCTGTTCGAAAAGGGAGCCCGGCCCGGAACCGCCCGCTTCCGGCGGGACAGCAGCCCGGGCCTGGGCGTAGCTTTGCGTTGCAAGGGAGGTGTTAAAATCCATTCTAGATCTCCTCGGTCCTTAGCGGCGAAGCAGTTCGAGCAGGGAGGCCGACATTTGCCGGGCCTGATCGAACATGCGCAAATTCGCCTCGTAGCTGCGCTGCGCTTCGCGCGCGTCAGCGATTTCGACCACCAGATCGACATTCGAGCCGTCGTGATAGCCGTTCTCGTCGGCCATCGGATGGCCAGGTTCGTAGATTTGAGTGAGT
The DNA here is from genome assembly GCF_002085925.2 of Thioclava electrotropha. Classification (NCBI taxonomy): domain Bacteria; kingdom Pseudomonadati; phylum Pseudomonadota; class Alphaproteobacteria; order Rhodobacterales; family Paracoccaceae; genus Thioclava; species Thioclava sediminum. The sequence goes on along the minus strand of NZ_CP053562.1, from coordinate 136,056 downwards.
TCGGATCGGTCGAGCCGCACCGGGCCAAGGGTGACCTCTCCGGTCGGGGCGCCATCTGAGACGACCTTCTCGAAGCCCGCGATCTTGCGGTGATAGCCGGGCGTATCGGCATTCGCGATGTTCTCGGAACTGTGCCGAAGCCGCATAGCCTGCGCCTTCATGCCCGAGGCGGACAGCGCCATGGATTGGGTGAAATCGCTCATCTTCAGCCCCTCCCGAGCGAACTGCGCAGGATGTTGAGCGAAGAACGATAGATCGCGAGCGACAGATCATGCTCGCGTTTCACCTCGACCGAGCGGACCATCTCTTCTTCGAGCGAGACCGAATTGCCATCGGGCGAGGTGACACCGGGGGAGGCTATCACCTCGGGCGCGGTGGTGATCGTCGCCGAGGTGTCGATGTGACCCGACCGCGTCGTCCGCAGAGCACCGCTACCCTCGCTGCGATAGAGGTCTTCGAAAGCCGGCAGGTCACGCGCCGCATAGCCGGGCGTGTCCGCATTGGCGATATTCTCCGCAACCGCGTTCTGGCGGGCTGCGGCGTGGGTGGCCATCGCACTGGCCATTTTCATGATCTCAATCTTCTCGAACATCGGGGCTTCTCCTCCGAGCTATCAACCAAGCTTTAAGAGCGAATCGTTTAGAAAACGTTTCGAGAACATCGGAGGCCAGAATGGCATTTGCGGGATTCGACCTGTTGCGCGCCGAAATGCGCAGTATCGCCAGTACCCATGCAGTCGGGCGCGTGCGCGAGGTGCGGCGCGGGATGATCGAGGTCAGCGGTCTGGCCCGTTCGGCGGCCCTTGGCGACCGCGCGACGATTCGCTGTCAAAGCGGGCGCGAAATCGGCGCGGAAGTTCTGTCGCTGACGCGCGGGGCGGTCACGGTGCTGCCCGACGGAGCCGCCGATGGCGTGGCGATCGACGACGAGGTGGAGCTGCTCGGTCAGGGCGGGATCGCCCCGCATGACAGCTGGGTCGGACGGATCATCGACCCGTTCGGAAGACCGCTCGACGGGCAACCGCTGATCCACGGCGCGTGCGAGCGCGACTTGCGCGCAAGCCCGCCGCCTGCCGCCCAGCGCAAGCGGTTGGGGTCTCGATTGGAGACGTCACTTGCCGCCTTCGACACGATGCTGCCGCTGGTCCAAGGCCAAAGGATCGGCCTCTTCGCGGGATCGGGCGTCGGGAAATCCTCGCTATTGGCGAGTTTCGCGCGCGGGGTGTCGGCCGATATCGTCGTCATCGCGCTGATCGGCGAACGCGGCCGGGAATTGCGGGAATTCGTCGAAAATACCCTTGGTCCGGAGGGGATGGCCCGCGCGGTGATCGTCGCCGCCACCTCGGATCAGTCGCCGCTGGTGCGCCGTCGCTGCGCCTGGGCCGCGATGGCCGTGGCCGAGCATTTCCGCGATTCGGGCCAGCATGTGCTGTTCCTCGCCGACTCGATCACGCGCTTTGCCGAAGCCCATCGCGAAGTCGCTTTGGCCGGGGGCGAGCCCGCCTCGCTGCGCGGCTATCCGCCCTCGACCTCCTATCAGATCATGGCCTTGGGAGAGCGCGCGGGTCCCGGCGCGGAGGGTCGGGGCGACATCACCGGTGTCTTCTCGGTCCTCGTGGCCGGTTCCGATATGGACGAGCCGATCGCCGATATCCTGCGCGGCGTGCTCGACGGCCATGTCGTGCTGGAGCGCGAGATCGCGGAGCGGGGGCGCTTCCCGGCGATCAACATGCTGCGCTCGGTCTCGCGCTCGCTGCCCGACGCGGCGGATCCCGAGGAAAACCGGCTGATCGGCAAGGCGCGCAGCCTGCTTGGCGCCTATGACCGGGCCGAGATGATGATTCAGGCGGGGCTCTATGCGGAAGGCTCGGACCAGCGCATCGACGCGGCGATCAAGGTTTGGCCCGAACTGGATGCCTTCGTTGCCGAACCCGCCCCCGACGGCATCGCGGGCAGTTTCGCGCAGCTGCGCACGATCCTGTCACAGGTGCCGGGATAGTGCTTACATCAGGTCCCAAAGCAGCTTCGCAGCCAGCAGCGTCGAGGTCGTCACCAGCAGCGGCTTGATCAGTCGCGCGCCCACCCGCATCGCAAGCCGCGAGCCCAGCCGCGCTCCGGCGATCTGCGCCAGCCCCATCGCGATGCCGAGCACCCAGAGCGGCGAGCCGACCAGCAGAAACCCCGTCAGCCCCCCGATATTCGACGAGAAGTTCAGCAGCTTCGTATGCGCCGTCGCCTTCAGCACGCCGTAGCCCGCCAGCGTCACGAAACCGATCATGAAGAACGACCCCGTCCCCGGCCCGATCAGCCCGTCGTAAAAACCGATCACCGGCACGAAGGCGGCGGTGAACAGGCCGGGCCGAATGCGCTGCACCCGATCCGTGTCATCCAGACCGGGCCGCAACGCGAAAAACGCGGCGATCGCGACGAGGATGAACGGCAGGGCGATCTCGATCTTGTCGGTCGGGATGCGCGACACGAGAAGCGCCCCCGCCAGCCCGCCGAGGAAACCGATCACCGCGGCCAGCAGCTGTTTTCGCAGCACGACATGGCCCGAGGCCGCATAGGAAATCGCCGCCGTCGCCGCGCCGAACGTGCCCTGAATCTTGTTCGTCGCGAGCGACTGAACCGGCGGCACGCCCGCCAGCAAAAGCGCCGGCACCGTGATCAGCCCTCCGCCGCCCGCGATGGAATCGACTACCCCCGCCGCGAAGGCCGCGCCGATCAGCATCACCACCAGATCGAGAGGAAGTTCAAACATTTGCACCCCGGTCAGAAGACAGCCGCCTCTTGTCCTGCCCGCGCCGCGAAAAGTAAAGCCGTTGCCTCACCGGGGCCGCAGCCGCTATCACCGAAGCTCAGCCTTGCGGAAGACCCAGATGACCCAATCGCCCCTTGCAGCCGCCCCGCTTTTTGCGAGCCCCGCCCGGTGATCGCGCGCACGAACCGATATGCGCCGCTCGAGGCGTTCGCGGCCCCCGCGAAACCCTATGCGCAGATCTGGCGCGGGATGCTGGGTCTGGGCGTGATCGTCGCCTTCTACCTGCTCAGCGGCTGGGCGATGATCCTGTTCTTCTCTTCGATGCTCGACGATTTCTCGATGCTTCGGCTGTTTCAGGAAATCGCCCATGGCTCGACCCCGCGCGGCCTCGCCATTCTGCTGGCAAGTTTCGCGCCGCTTCTGATCGCGACTTTCGTCGTTAGCCGCCACCTGCATCACCGCGCGCCCGCAACGCTGTTCGGCAGGCGGAGCTTCGCCACCTTCACGAAGGTGCTGCCGGTTCTGCTGCTCTTCGCTCTTTTTTCCTTCGGGCTGACCCAGCTCAGCGAGTCCACGGCGCGCTCCAACCCGCTGGTGCATGTGCTGAGCTGGGCGCCGATCGCGCTGCCGCTTCTGGGTGTGCAGATCGCAACCGAAGAAGTGCTGTTTCGCGGCTACCTCCTGCAGCAGCTCGCGGCGCGCTGGCGCAGCCCCCTGATCTGGATGGTTCTGCCCTCGGCACTGTTCGGGGCGCTGCATTATTCGCCCGGCGCCTATGGCAGCAACGCGATTTGGCCCGCGCTCTGGGCTTTCGGCTTCGGCTGCCTCTCAAGCGACCTGACCGCACGGACCGGCAATCTCGGCGCAGCCCTTGCGCTGCATTTCGCCAATAATTTCGGCTCGCTTTTCCTCGTCGGCTTCTACGGCCAGCTCGACGGGCTGGCGCTCTACACGATCGTGATCAACACACGCGACCTGTGGGACCTCTTGCCGTGGCTTCTGCTGGACATGCTGCACCTGCTGATCGCGTGGTTGTTGATCCGCCTCACCCTGCGCGTCTGATTGCAATTCGTGCAGGGGCGGCGTATTTCAAGCCAAACCGACCCGCCCCAGCGAGAGGCTCATACGATGAACTGGATCACCAATTACGTCCGTCCTCGGATTAACTCGCTGTTTTCGCGCCGCGAAGTGCCCGAGAACCTTTGGACGAAATGTCCCGAATGCGGGACGATGCTGTTCCACCGGGAGCTGTCGGACAATCTGAACGTCTGCACCAATTGCGACCACCACCTCGCGATCACGCCCCGCGTGCGCTTCGAGGCGCTGTTCGACGGCGGCATCTTCTCCGAAGTTAAAGTGCCCGAACCGATCACCGATCCGCTGCATTTCAAGGACCAGAAACGCTATCCGGACCGGATGAAGGCGGCGCAGAAATCGACCGGCGAGAAAGAGGCGATGCTGGTGGCCGAGGGCGAGATCGGGCGCACCCCGATCGTGGCCGCCGCGCAGGACTTCACCTTCATGGGCGGCTCGATGGGCATGTATGTCGGCAACGCGATCATCGCGGCCGCCGAACGTGCGGTGAAGCTCAAGCGTCCGCTGGTGCTGTTCTCGGCGGCTGGCGGCGCGCGGATGCAGGAAGGTATCCTGTCGCTGATGCAGATGCCGCGCACGACCGTAGCGGTGCAGATGCTCAAGGAAGCGGGCCTTCCCTATATTGTCGTACTGACCCATCCGACGACCGGCGGCGTGACCGCCTCCTACGCGATGCTGGGCGACGTGCATATCGCAGAGCCCAACGCGCTGATCTGCTTCGCGGGCCCGCGCGTGATCGAACAGACGATCCGCGAGAAACTGCCCGAAGGTTTCCAGCGCGCCGAATATCTGCTGGATCACGGGATGCTCGACCGCGTGACGCATCGCATGAAGATGCGCGATGAGCTGATCACCATCCTGCGCATGCTGATGAACCTGCCGCCTGCGGTGAAGGGCGATCTGCCCGCGCCGGAGAAGGCGCCCGAGGAAGCGGTCGCCGAGGCGGCTCCCGAGGCCGAGGCGAAGCCCAAGACCTGATCTTCGTATTGGCTGAAATATCCCGGGGGGCGGCATCAGCCGCGGGGGCAGCGCCCCCTCCCCGGTCCGCCATCTAAGGCCGGAGGGGCCAATGACGCAAAGCTCCGATGATATTCTCGACCGCCTGATGGCGCTGCATCCCAAGGTCATCGACCTGTCGCTCGACCGGATGGAGCGGCTGCTGGCCGATCTCGACCATCCCGAGCGCGACCTGCCGCCAGTGATCCATATCGCGGGCACCAATGGCAAGGGCTCGACCCAGGCGATGATCCGGGCCGGGCTGGAGGCTGCGGGCAAGCGCGTCCACGCCTATACTTCGCCGCATCTGGCACGCTTCCACGAACGCATCCGGATCGCCGGATCGCTGATCTCCGAGATCGATCTGGCCGCGCTGCTCGATGAGGTCGAGGCGGCGAATGGCGGCAAGCCGATCACCTTCTTCGAGGTGACGACGGCGGCGGCGCTTCTGGCCTTCGCGCGGACCCCTGCGGATTACACGCTTCTTGAGGTGGGTCTCGGCGGACGACTCGACGCGACCAATGTGGTCGACACACCCGCGCTGAGCATCATCACGCCGGTCTCGATCGACCATCAGCAATTCCTCGGCGAGACGCTGGGCGAGATCGCAGGCGAGAAGGCCGGTATCATCAAGCGCGGCGTGGCCTGCGTGGTCGGACCCCAGCAGGAGGCCGCGCTCGACGTGATCGAGGCGCGGGCGGAAAAGCTCGGCGCGCCGCTTCTGGTGCATGGCCAGCATTGGCAGGTCTGGGAAGAGCGCGACCGGCTGATCTTCCAGGACGAGAACGGGCTTCTCGATCTGCCGCTGCCGAACCTGCCCGGCCCGCATCAGATCGCGAATGCCGGGGCGGCGCTTGCGGCGTTACGGCATCTGGGCTTTGACGAGGCTGCCTGCGAGGCGGCGGTGACGAAAGCCGAATGGCCCGCGCGGATGCAACGGCTGCGTCACGGTCCGCTGGTAGACGGCGCGCCCGAGGCGGAGGTCTGGCTCGATGGCGGGCATAACCCGGCGGCGGGCGACATGATCGCAAAGACGCTCGGCGCGCTTCCGAAACGTCCGACCCATCTGATCTGCGGCATGCTCAACACCAAGGACGTGACCGGCTATCTGCGCCCGCTGGCGGATCACGCAGCGAGCCTGCTGGCCGTCTCGATCCCCGGCGAGGCGAACACGCTGCCCGCTGAAGACACCGCCGCGGCCGCGCGCGTGGTCGGCATCGAGGCCCGCCCTGCGGCCTCGGTCGGCTCGGCGATCGCGGGGATCGTCGCGATCCATCCCCATGCCCGCATCCTGATCTGCGGCTCGCTCTACCTCGCGGGCCGGGTGCTGCGCGACAACGGCTGAGGCTGCGGTCTCGCACGGAGTCTGTGCGGGGATACCGGTGGCTGACCTGCGCCTGCGCCCCTATCTTCGCGTGAACAGGAAAGGAGGCCACCATGCAGCTTGAGCTTGGGATCGACACGTTCGGCGATGTGACGCGCGGGGAGGATGGCCTGCTGCGCAGCCATGCCGAGGTTATCCGCGACACGTTGGCCGAAGGCGAGCTCGCCGATCAGGTCGGGCTCGACTATATCGGTCTGGGCGAACATCACCGCCCGGATTTCGCGATCTCCTCGACCGAGCCGATCCTCTCGGCGATCCTCGCGCGCACCGAGAAGATCAAGGCGGGCACCTCCGTGACGGTGCTGTCCTCGGACGATCCGATCCGGGTTTTCCAGCGTTTCGCGACGCTGAACGCGCTGGCGCCGGGACGGGCCGAGATCACCATCGGGCGCGGCTCCTTTACCGAGAGCTTCCCGCTCTTCGGGCTCGACCTGAACGATTACGAGGCGCTGTTCACCGAGAAGTCGCAGATCCTTCATCTGCTCGCGACGCAGGAGAAGGTCAGCTTCGATGCCCAGATGCGCCCGCCGCTTAAGAACGTCACCGTCTATCCGCGCTCCGAGACGCCGCTGCAGATCTGGCGCGGGGTCGGCGGGTCGCCGCAATCGGTGGTCGAGACCGCCGCGATGCAGATGGATCTGATGCTGGCGATCATCGGCGGGGATTCGACCCGGTTCAAACCGCATGTCGATCTCTATCACCGCGCACATGACCAGATGGGCACCAAGCCCGGCAAGATCGGCGTCCACTCTCCCGGCCATATCGCCGAGACCGACGAGATCGCGCAGGAAGAGTTCTACGAAGGCTATGCGCGGATGCATGACATGATCGGGCGCTCCCGCGGCTGGCCGCCCTTCCGGCGCGAGGCTTACCTGTCGGAGATCGAGCATGGCTCGCTCTATGTCGGCAGCCCGGAAACCGTGGCGCGCAAGATCGCGCGGACGGTGACGGCCCTGGGTCTGTCGCGGTTCACGCTGAAATATAGCGGCGGGCCGCAGAATCCCGCGCATCTGCGCAAGACGATCGAGCTTTACGGCACCAAGGTCCGCCCGCTTCTGGCGGAGATGCTGGCTTAAGCCTCAGCCGCCCAGCCGTCTGCCTGCATCTCGCGCAGGCGGCTGGCGGTGCGCTCGAATTCGAACGTGCCTTCGCCTTCGACGTAAAGCCGCTCGGGCTCGTCCGCAGCCGAGCAGATCAGCCGGACCTTGCCCTCGTAGAGCGAGTCGATCAGCGTGACGAAACGCTTCGCCTCGTTGAAGTTCGAGGCCGAGAGCAGCGGAATATCGTCGAGCAGCAGCACCTTCACCGCATCCGCGATGGCGAGGTAATCCGCCGGACCCAGCGGCTGCGCGCAGAGATCCCAGAAGCTCGCTCGGCCGACCCCATTGTGGAAATGCGGGATTTCGACCGTGCGGCCCTTCACCGGAATATCGAGCTTGCCGTGATGATCGCCCCCGGTCAGCTCATCCCAAAGCGCATCCATCTTCGCGCGCGCCTCGCGGCCCGCAGGCGTGAAATAGACCTGTTGGCCTGCGAGACGGTTCTGCCGGTAATCGTTTTCGGAGGCCAGTTCGTAGATGTCGAGATTCTCGCGGATCAGCCCGATGAAGGGCAGGAAAAGCTGGCGGTTGAGCCCGTTCTTGTAGAGGTCTTCGGGCACCCGGTTCGAGGTGGTGACGATGGTCACGCCGCGCTCGAACAGCGCCTCGAACAAACGGCCCACGATCATCGCGTCGGCAATATCCGTGATCTGCATCTCGTCGAAGCACAGCAGCCGCAGCGAGCCCGCCACCTCTTCGGCCACGGGGCGCATCGCGTCGACCGTGTTGGCGCGGCGCGCATCGTCGAGCTTGCCTTGGACTTCCTGCATGAAAGCGTGGAAATGCACCCGGCGTTTCGGCACGTCTGTCTGGCCGAAGAACAGGTCCATCAGCATGGATTTCCCGCGCCCGACACCGCCCCAGATATAGAGGCCGCGCACGCCTTCGACCGGCTTGATCTTGCGCTTGAAGAGCCCGCGTTTCACCGGCTCGGGCGCAGGCGCCTCTTCCAGCGCGCGGCGCACGCGCTCCAGTTCGGGCAGAATGGCGCGTTGGGCGGGATCGGGGTTGAGGTCCCCGTTCTCCACCATGGACTCGTAAAACTCGGGCAGACTGCGTTTCATGACGTTCCGATATAGCGCGCTCACGGGATTGAAAAGCCCCGCGGCTTGCGCGAGCATCCGATCCGGAGGAGGACCCCATGGCCAAGGAATTACCGCTGCTCGGTGCTGCGCTGAGCCTCGATATGCTCGCGCATCATCGCGACTGGATTCTGAACGACCAGCGCGATCTGGAATTGCAGAGCTTCTGTTGGCCGAACGCCACGGATGCGGATCTGCGCAAGATGGTCGCGCGGACGAAGGAATTGCTCGACGGCTATACCGGGCGGCTGGGGCTGCACGGGCCCTTCACCTCGTTCAGTATCGACTGCGCCGATTCCGAGATCATCGAGGTCATCCGCGCCCGGATGCTGCGGGTGCTGGAAATCACGGCGGAGCTGGGCGGAGATCAGATGGTGATCCACTCGCCCTATACGCTGTGGAAGGAAGCCGATCTGGAGCAGAACCCCGCGAACGCGTTCATTCAGGTCGAACGCGTGCGCTATGTCCTGACCCCGGTGATCGAACGCGCCGAGGAGCTGGGCGTGACGCTGGTCATCGAGAACTGCGAGGACATCACGCCGAACCTGCGTGTCGAACTGGCCGCGAAGATGAAGAGCAAAGCGGTGAAGGTCTCGCTCGATACGGGCCATGCACAGTTCATGCATCGCCGCTGCGGCGCGCCGCCGGTCGATGTGTTCGTCCATGCGGCAGGCGCGGCGCTGGAGCATGTCCACCTGCAGGATATCGACGGCTATGGCGACCGGCACTGGCACCCCGGCGAGGGCACGATCGCGTGGCATTCGGTGTTCAAGGCGCTCGGCAAGCTGCCGAAGATGCCGCGTCTGATTTTGGAAGTGAATGACGAGATTGGCGTGAGAAAAGGCGCGGACTATCTGGAATCGCTGGGCCTCGCGCGGTAACGGCTACGTGCGCCCCCGCCCCTCGCCTTGTGAAGCGTGGGGGCAAAGCGTAATCTCTGCGCCGCAGAAAAGCCGACAGGAGTTCTTATGGCCAAACCGACCCCGCAACGTCTTCACCTCGTCTTCGGCGGCGAGCTGGTGACCCCGAGCCGCACCGAATTCAAGAATGTCGACGATATCCATATCGTCGGGATGTACCCGAACTACGCCTCCGCCTATGCCGCGTGGAAGGCCGAGGCGCAGCGCACCGTCGACGACGCCCATACCCGTTACTTCATCGCGCACCTGCATCGCCTGCGCGACGAAGAGCTCGAAGTGTCGACCACCGAAGAGCTCGGCAACTAAGGCTGGCATGGCGCGCTCTCTTCCTCTCTGGCTCAGGCTGCAACTCTCCGCCTTGCGTCCTGCGGGACCCAAGGCGAAAGCCGCGGTCGAGGCCGGTCAGGGGGAGGAGCGCGCCGACGCCCCGCTGCTGTGGATCTGGGCTGCGGGGAAATGCGCGGAAGCCGCCGGGCTGGTCGCGCGCAGGGTGGCCGCGCGGATGCCCGATATCCGCATTGCGATGACGGTGCGCGGCGTGGAAGATCCGCCCGATGGGCTGCCCGAAGAGGTCTATTTCCGGCCCACCCCCGAGGATCGTCCCGCGTCCGTCCGTCTGGTCTTGGATGCGTGGCGCCCCGATCTCGTGCTCATCATGGACGACTTGCTGCCCGCCGCCCTGATCGCGGAGACGCAGAAACGCGGTATCGCCAGCGTTCTGGCCGATGCGAAACTCGGCGGTCAGGATGGGCTGCGGCTCGATGACGTCTCACTGACGCTGCTGGGCCGGATCGACCGCATCTACCTGCGCGACGAGGCGAGCCTCGAACGGGTGGGCGACCGGCTGAACGGGCCGGTCATCGTGGTCAATGACGGTGCGCTCGGCGAGCCGCCGCAGCCGCTCTACGGCTCCGAGGCAGAGCGCGCCTCGATGGCCGAATCGATGGGCGCACGTCCGGTCTGGCTGGCCGCTGCCGTGCCCGAGGCCGAAATCGGCCCGGTGACGGCCGCGCATCGCTACGCCCAGCGCCACGCGCATCGGCTGCTGCTTCTGCTTGCGCCGGATGACGAATCCCAAGGCGAGGCCCTCGCCGCGCAGCTGACCGCCGAGGGCTGGTCGGTCGCGCGCCGGTCGCTCGAGGGCGAACCGGAACTGACGACCGAGATTTTCATCGCCGACGACGCGATGGAATACGGGCTTTGGTACCGGCTGGCCGCGCTCAGCTATATGGGCGGCACCTTGTCGGGGACGGCGCAGGCGCCACGCTCCCCGGTCGAGGCGGCGGCGTTGGGATCGGCGATCCTGCATGGCCCGAAACTCGCACCTTTCCGCGAAGATTACCTGCGGCTCGAGGCTGCGAAAGCCTGCCGCGGCGTGGTCGTGCCCGAGGATCTGCCCGAAGTGGTCGCGGACCTGATCGCGCCGGAACGCTCTGCGCAGCTGGCCCATAACGCCTGGGCAGTGACCTCGGGCGGCGCCGGCGCGGTGGAGACCATCGCCCGCGATCTGGCCGAGATTCTCTCGGGCACCCAGCCCGCACGGGTGGCGTGATGGGCGCGCCCGGCTTCTGGTTCAACACCTCCGCCGCGCCGGGCCTGCGCGCACGGCTGCTGTCGCCGCTCGGCGCGATTTACGCGGCGATGACGAAGCGGCGTGTGGCGCAGCCGGGGCTGCGGCTCGACGTGCCGGTGATCTCGGTCGGCAACATCAACGCGGGCGGGACCGGCAAGACGCCGACGGTGATCTGGCTGGTGCAACGGCTGGCCGCACGCGGTGTGACCGCCCATGTGGTCACGCGCGGCTATGGCGGATCGCTCGAAGGGCCGGTGCAGGTCGATGAGCGCAGCCATCGCGCCGAGGAGACCGGGGACGAGCCGCTGTTGCTATCGGCTTTCGCGCCGGTCTGGGTGGCGCGCGACCGGGCTGCAGGGGCGCAGGCGGCAGTCGCGGCCGGAGCGCAGGTGATCGTGCTCGACGACGCCCATCAGAACCCCGCATTGTACAAAGACCTCTCCATCGTGGTGGTCGACGCGCATAAGGGCTTCGGCAACGGGCGCTGCCTGCCTGCCGGGCCGCTGCGCGAACCGATCGAGGCCGGAATGGCCCGCGCAGACTTTCTGCTGTCGATCGGGCCGGAAGCTGCACAGATTGAATTCGCTAATTTCTGGAGTTCCAGAATTTCGAAACCACATCTGACGGGGCAGCTCGCTCCGCTTCAGACGGGCATGGATTGGGAGGACCTTCCCGTCCTCGCCTTCGCAGGCATCGGCCATCCCGAGAAGTTCTTCGCCACCCTTCGCGGTCTCGGCGCGGAGCTGCTGCGCGGCGAGGCGCTGGAAGATCACCAGCCTTTCACGACCCGCCTGTTGCAGCGCATCGAGGCGGAGGCCGACACGCTCGGCGCGCAGATGGTGACGACCGAGAAAGACGCGGTCCGCCTGCCGGAAAGCTTCCGCCCGAAAGTGCTCGCCCTGCCGGTGCGGCTCGAGATCGACGACCCCACAGCGCTCGACGCAGCGCTCGACAGGCTCGGGATATGAAAAAGGCCGGCCCCGCGGGACCGGCCTTCGTAACATCTGTCGTCGCGATCAGTTGGCTTTCTGCGCCAGCTCGTCGTCGAGGATTTTCTTGAAGTCGTCCCAAACCATGTTGGAATGCTTCTCGCCGTCGATGATGAAGGTCGGGGTTGCGTCGATTTTGTCGTCGCCCGCGTTCTTCTGATAGGTCGCGACCATCCGCTCGGCGCGCTTCTCGTCGTTCATGCAGGCGGTGACCTGATCGTTGCTCAGCCCGGCTTGCAGGCCGATCTTGCGCAGGTTGTCCGCGATGGTCTGCGGCTTGCCGTCGCCGATCCAGTCCTTCTGCTTGTTATAGATCATGTCCGCGATCGCGTAATATTTCGGATCGCCGCCGCATTGCGCGATCAGACCGGCCCAGACGCCGTACTTGTCGAAATAGACTTCGCGCTGGATGAACTTCACCTTGCCGGTGTCGATGTAGTTCTTCTTGAGCTGCGGGTACTCGACCTTGTGCCATTCGGCGCAGTGCGGACAAGTATAGGAAGCATATTCGATCACGGTGACCGGCGCGTCTTCCTGACCCAGAATCACGTCGGGCAGAGTCTCGACATCCTTGCTCGCCGTTGCTTCCTGCGCTTGGGCCGCAGTGATCAGGCTCGCCTCGCTATGTTGGCTGGCATACCAGCCGCCCGTCGCGAGGAGCCCCATGACAGCCGCGCCGCCGAGGATCGAAAGAGTTTTGCTCATCTATCTGCCTTTCTTGTGTGCAGCCCGCTCTGCGGACTTCGATAGAACGTTTCTTGCCAGTTCTTCCAGCGCCGATTTGAGATCGGCATCGCCACAATCGGCCACCTGCGCCTTCGCCGCTTCGGCGACGTGGGGGTCCGGCTTGCGGGGTTCGGGTTTCGGTTTCGGTGCGAATTGCGCCTGACCTTCGGCAAAGCCGGTCGGCGCGGTCTGCGTCAGCGAGATGCGCGAGATCGCGTTATAGCCGTAGCAGGCATTCACCTTGTCGCGGATTTGCGGCAACTGCATCTGCAGCATCGGCGCCGCCGCCCCGGTCGTAAGCAGGGTAAGGGTCGCGCCGAAGCCGCCTTTGGTGTAGCCGATCTTGACCGGGCGGCATTGCGCGGCCGTCTCAGGCCCGACCACTTCCGCCCAATGGGTCAGCAGGCGCGAGACCGCAAAACCACGCGCTTCACCCGCGGCGCGGATACGGTTGCGCAGCAGCCCGCCCGCGGCTTCAAAGCCACGCATCCGCCGGGCAGGCGTCTTTTGCGGGTCGCTTTTCTTCATTCGTGGGCGGTTCCTCTTGATCCATCCCATTCTAGGAAGCACATCGGGCCGGGCCAACCGGTCGGCAAGAGGGGAGCATAAACATTGCGTGACGGTAAAGGGGCAATCGGCGAAACCCTGCTCACTTGGTACGATAGCCATGCCCGCGTCATGCCGTGGCGCGTGTCGCCTACGGATCGTGCAGAAGGGGAACGGCCCGATCCCTATCGCGTCTGGCTCTCCGAGGTGATGCTGCAGCAGACCACGGTCGCCGCCGTGCGCGACTATTTCCGCCGCTTCACCGAGCGCTGGCCCGATGTCGGTGCATTGGCGGCGGCCGAGGATGGCGACGTGATGGCCGAATGGGCCGGGCTGGGCTATTACGCCCGCGCCCGCAACCTGCTGAAATGCGCGCGTGTCGTGGCAGGTGATCTTAACGGGCGCTTCCCCGAAACGGCGGCGGAGCTGCAAAAGCTGCCCGGCATCGGCCCCTACACCTCCGCCGCGATCGCCGCCATCGCCTATGACGAGCCGGTCGCCGTGGTCGACGGCAACGTCGAGCGCGTCGTCTCGCGCCTTTTCTCGGTCGACACGCCGCTTCCCGGCGCGAAGACGGAACTGACCGAATTGACGGCGCAGATCACGCCAGAGGATCGGCCCGGAGATTTCGCGCAGGCGATGATGGATCTGGGCGCGACGATCTGCACGCCGCGCAATCCGGCCTGTGGCATCTGCCCGCTCATTGATGCCTGCACCGCCCGCGCTGCCGGGATCGCCGAGACGCTGCCACGCAAGGCTCCGAAAAAGGAAAAGCCCACCCGCCGTGGCTTCGCCTATGTCGCGATGAACGGTCAGGGCGACGTGCTGCTGGAACGCCGCCCCGACAAGGGACTCTTAGGCGGTACGCTGGGCTTTCCCGGCTCCGACTGGTCCGACGCGCCGACACCCGCCCCGCCGATGCAGGCCGACTGGACGACCTCTCCGGTCGAGGTGCGCCACACCTTCACCCATTTCCATCTGATCCTGCAGGTCCATGTCACCCGCACGGAGGCTCGCGCCATGACCCCGCGCGCCGATTTCCGGCCCGGCGATCTACCCACCCTGATGCGCAAGGTCTGGGATGCAGCCCAAAGCGCCGAATGGCCGCAACCCGAGTGATTGTATCGGGTTAGCGTTCGGCTAGTATGACCGCGCCCGCATCGCTCACGAGGCCCCGATGTCCAGCCGCGACGAAATCCGCCGCCCCTCTCACGCCCTGCCCTTCTGGCTGTCGCTCGGCACCGTGCCGCTGGCGGGGATCGAGGCGTGGTTCGGCGGTTGGACCCTGATCCTGCTGCCCGCCTATGCGTGGTGGCTGACGACGGTGCTCGACCAGCTACTCGGCCGTAACGAGGATCAGCCCGACACCGGGACGCCCGAGGCCGACCTGTTCTGGTATCGCGCGATCACGCTGATCTGGTTCCCGATTCAGGCGGCCGTGATCTTCGGCGCGATCTGGTGGGTGACCCATACGAGCCATCTGAACGGCTTCGAGATCGTCGCCCTGATGTTCGGCGTGGGCGTGATCTCGGGCACGATCGGCATCGTCTATGCCCACGAATTGCTGCACCAGAAGAGCAAGCTGGAACGCTGGCTGGGCGATCTGCTGCTGGCGAGCGTCCTTTACTCCCATTTCCGGACCGAACATCTGCTGGTCCACCACCTCTGGGTCGGCACGCCCCGCGATGCGGTCTCGGCGCGCTACAACGAGGGGTTTCACCGCTTCTTCTGGCGGGTGATCTTTGAATGCCCCCGCTCCGCCTGGAGAGCCGAGAAACTGAAACTCAGCCGCGCGGACCGTCCGGTCTGGCACCGCTCCAACCCGTTCTGGCGCTACGCCGCATTGCAGGCGCTGGCGCTGATCGTGGCGGCGCTATTGGGTGGCTGGATGGGGCTCGGTCTGTTTCTGCTGCAGGCGCTCTTCGCGATCTGGCAGCTGGAACTGACCAACTATGTCGAGCATTACGGCCTGACCCGGCAATACAAGGGCGAGGGGCGTTATGAGCATGTCCTGCCGCGCCATAGCTGGAACGCCGATCACATGGCCTCGAACTGGCTGCTGATCAATTTGCAGCGCCATTCGGATCACCATTACAAACCCGACCGCCGCTTCCCGCTCCTGCAGACCTACGATGCCGAGGAAGCCCCGCAGCTGCCCTTTGGCTATCCCGGCATGACGGCGCTGGCGATGATCCCGCCGCTCTGGCGTCGTCGGATGAACCCGCGCGTGCGAGCGTGGCGGCGGAAATACTACCCGGATGTCGAGGATTGGACGCCCTATAACAAGGGCACGACGCCGCTGCCGCGCGGCTCTTTCTAACTAGCCTCTTCCTCTTGATGAAAATATCCCCGCCGGAGGCTCCCCTAGCAGCCACCGGCACAGGCCTCAGGTCACGACGCGCATCGTCAGGTTGATCCGCCCACCCTTCGGCATCAGCGGCGAGGTGCCGGGCTTCACGCGGTCGATTCCATGATAAAGCAGCCGCGCCTCGCCCCCCATCACCATCACATCGCCCGAACGCAGCCAGAGGCTTTCGGTCTTGCCACCGCGGGTCTTGTTCCCGATGCGAAACAGCCCGTCATCGCCCAGCGAGACCGAGACCACGGGCTGATCGAAATCCTGCTCGTCGCGGTCCTGATGCATCCCCATCTTCGCGCCTTCGCCGTAGAAGTTGATGAGACAGCATTCGGGGGCGCGGGGCGTGCCCGAAACCGCCTCCCAGATATCGAGGATCGGCTGTGGGATTGCGGGCCAAGGTAGGCCGTCGGGATGGGCCTCCGAATAGCGGTAGCCGCGCCGGTCGGAGATCCAGCCGAACCGCCCGGCCGACGTCATGCGCACCGACATCGGCTTGCCGTAGGGTGTCATCGGCGAGAACAGCGGCGCCTGCGCCACGACACCGCGCAGCGTCTCGATCAGCGCCTTTTGCTCGTCGAGGTCCAGCCAGCCGGGATAATGGCGGAAGCCGCGAATCTCCTGCGGATCGGGCCGAGATATTGCGTGTTTCGGATTTTCTGTCATTTTCTCACCCTCTTCCTCGGGGGAGCCTTCTTGCAGCCCGATTTTCCCCTCCTTATATACGCTTCGAAGCCGAAGGCGGCTCACACCGCCAGATAGCAGAACATGAAACCGAAACCCAAGGGATAGGGGCCGGGGGCCTGAATGGACCCGTTCCCCGTCATATCGCCAAGAGAGGTAACATCATGGGTAAAGTCATTGGTATCGACCTCGGGACCACGAACTCCTGCGTCGCCATCATGGATGGCGCACAGCCCCGAGTGATTGAAAACTCCGAAGGGGCGCGCACCACCCCCTCGATCGTCGCCTACACGGACGACGAACGTCTGGTCGGCCAGCCGGCGAAACGTCAGGCGGTCACCAACCCCTCGAACACCGTTTTCGCTGTTAAGCGTCTGATCGGTCGCCGCACCACCGATGCGGAAGTCGAGAAGGACAAGAAACTCGTTCCCTATTCCATCGTCGACGGCGGCAATGGCGACGCATGGGTCGAAGTGAAGGGCGACAAGTACTCCCCGGCTCAGGTTTCGGCCGTGATTCTTCAGAAGATGAAGGAAACCGCCGAAAGCTATCTGGGTGAGGAAGTCACGCAGGCCGTCATTACCGTGCCCGCCTACTTCAACGACGCTCAGCGTCAGGCCACCAAAGACGCCGGCAAGATCGCTGGCCTCGAAGTGCTGCGCATCATCAACGAGCCGACCGCGGCTGCGCTGGCCTATGGCCTCGACAAGAAAGAATCGAAAACCATCGCGGTCTATGACCTTGGCGGCGGTACGTTCGACATCACCATCCTCGAGATCGACGACGGTCTCTTCGAAGTGAAATCGACCAACGGCGACACGTTCCTCGGCGGTGAAGACTTCGACATGCGCATCGTCAACTACCTCGCTGACGAGTTCAAAAAAGAGCATGGAGTCGACCTCACCAAAGACAAGATGGCGCTGCAGCGTCTGAAGGAAGCTGCCGAGAAAGCGAAGATCGAGCTGTCGAGCTCGAGCCAGACCGAGATCAACCAGCCCTTCATCTCGATGGGCAAGGACGGCACCCCGCTGCACATGGTCATGAAATTGACCCGTGCGAAGCTGGAAAGCCTCGTGGGCGACCTCATCAAGGCTTCGCTGAAGCCCTGCGCCGCCGCGCTCAAGGATGCGGGCGTCTCCAAGGACGAGATCGACGAAGTCGTGCTCGTCGGCGGCATGACCCGTATGCCGAAAGTCGTGGAAGAAGTGACCGGCTTCTTCGGCAAAGAGCCGCATAAGGGTGTGAACCCGGATGAGGTTGTGGCGCTCGGTGCGGCCATTCAGGCCGGCGTTCTTCAAGGTGACGTGAAAGACGTCGTCCTGCTCGACGTGACCCCGCTGTCGCTCGGCATCGAGACGCTGGGTGGCGTGTTCACCCGCCTGATCGATCGCAACACGACGATCCCGACGAAGAAGAGCCAGGTGTTCTCCACCGCGGAAGACAACCAGAACGCAGTGACGATCCGGGTCTTCCAGGGTGAGCGCGAGATGGCTGCCGACAACAAGATGCTCGGCATGTTCAACCTCGAGGACATCCCGCCGGCCCCGCGCGGCATGCCGCAGATCGAAGTGACCTTCGACATCGACGCCAACGGCATCGTGTCCGTTTCGGCGAAGGACAAGGGCACCGGCAAGGAGCAGAAGATCACGATCCAGGCGTCCGGCGGTCTGACCGACGACGAGATCGAGAAAATGGTTCAGGACGCAGAGGCGAATGCCGACGCGGACAAGTCCCGCAAGGAACTGGTCGAAACCAAGAACCAGGGCGAATCGCTCCTGCACTCGACCCGCAAGTCGCTCGAAGATCACGGCGACAAGGTCGATGCCTCGACCGTCGAAGCGATCGAACTGGCGGCCAACGCGCTTGAGGAAGCCCTCAAGACCGAGGAAGCCGGCAAGATCAAAGGCGCGATCCAGAACCTGACGGATGCGGCGATGAAACTCGGCGAGGCCATCTACAAGGCCGAGCAGGAGAAAGCCGGTCAGGGCGAGAGCTCCAACGACGAAGACAGCCCGCGCGATGTCGATGAAGATATCGTCGACGCTGACTTCGAAGATCTGGGCGAGGACGAGCGCAAGTAATTGCGCATGGAATGTCGGGAGGGCCTGCCTTTTCTAAGGGCGGGCCCGCCTGCGTTCCGCCAAGGGGGTAACCAATGGCAAAACGCGACTATTACGACGTTCTGGGAACTGCCAAAGGCGCCTCGGCCGAAGAGATCAAGAAAGCCTATCGCAAGAAGGCGAAAGAGCTTCATCCCGATCGCAATTCCGACAATCCCGATGCCGAGGCCCAGTTCAAGGAAGTGAACGAGGCTTACGACGTCCTCAAGGACGCCGAGAAGAAAGCAGCGTACGACCGGTTCGGTCACGCGGCCTTCGAAGGCGGCATGGGCGGCGGGCGTCCGGGCGGCGGCTACGGCGGCGCGGGCGGTCAGGGCGACTTCGCCTCGGCCTTCTCCGACGTCTTCGAAGACCTGTTCGGTGATTTCATGGGCGGCGGCAGAGCCGGTCCCGGCGGTGGGCGTTCGCGCGCACAGCGGGGCTCCGATCTGCGCTACAACATGCGCGTCACGCTCGAAGAGGCGTATCGCGGCACCCACAAGACGATCAACGTGCCAAGCTCGGCCGCCTGTACCGAGTGTAACGGCTCCGGTGCGGAAGGCGGCTCCGAGCCGCAGACCTGTCCGACCTGTTCGGGTCTGGGCAAGGTGCGCGCGCAGAACGGCTTCTTCACGGTCGAGCGGACCTGCCCGACCTGCGGTGGCCAGGGTCAGGTGGTGAAGAACCCCTGCAAGGTCTGCCATGGTGCAGGCCGCGTGGAGGTCGATCGCCAGCTTCAGGTCAACATCCCTCCGGGGGTCGAGACTGGCACCCGCATCCGTCACGCCGGCGAAGGCGAGGCGGGGCTGCGCGGTGGTCCTTCGGGCGATCTCTACATCTTCATCGAGGTCCAGCCGCACGCGATCTTCGAACGCGAAGGCACCGATTTGCACTGCCGCGTGCCGGTCAGCATGGCGACCGCAGCCCTTGGGGGCGAGGTCGAAGTGCCGACGATCGATGGCGGTCGAAGCCGTGTGAAAATCCCGGCCGGCAGCCAATCGGGGCGGCAGATGCGCCTGCGTGGCAAGGGTATGCCCGCGCTGCGCGGCGGCGGGGCCGGCGACATGTTCATCGAACTGGCCGTCGAAACCCCGGTGAACCTGACCGCACGGCAGAAGGAAATCCTCAAGGAGTTCCAGGGGATCGAAGCCGAGAACAACCCGGAAGGCGCGAGTTTCTTCAAGAAAGTCAAAAGCTTCTGGGATGGCATGACCCAGTGATCATTTCGAAAAGGCGCCTTCGGGCGCCTTTTTCTTTGGGCTGACGGAGGCTGATTAAGGCTTTCTTCAATCCGAATCGTTCATGGTCTGTTTCATGGACCAGATGCCCCATCATATGCAGGAGCCTCCGCTGCCGTTGTTCACCGGCGGCACCTCGATCCATCCTCCGCCGGGCGCGTCCAAACCGTCCTATCTGTTCGATCATCGGCAACGGCTGCGCACGCGGTTCATGGAAGGCGGCGCGCAGCCCTTGCCCGATTACGAACTACTTGAACTGGTGCTGTTTCGCGCGATCCCGCGGCAGGACGTCAAACCTCTCGCCCGTCACCTGATCGAAACCTTCGGCGATTTCGGGCGGGTGGTCTCTGCCCCGCCTCACCGCCTGCGCCAAGTGATCGGCGTGGGCGAGGCCGTGGTGATCGAGTTGAAGCTGGTGGAGGCCTCGGCGCAAAGGCTCGCACGGTCGAAGGTGATGCATCGACCGGTGCTCAGCTCGTGGCAGGCGCTTGTCGACTACTGTCACATGGCGATGCCCCATGCCGAGACGGAGCAGTTTCGTCTGCTGCTGTTGGACCGGAAGAACGCGCTGATTGCGGATGAGGAACAAGGCCGCGGCACGGTGGATCATGTCCCCGTCTATCCGCGCGAGGTGATGAAGCGCGCGCTGGAGGCCAATGCCTCGGCGCTGATTCTGGTGCACAACCATCCGTCGGGCGACCCGACCCCGTCGGAGGCGGATATCGCCCTCACACGGCAGATCGACGAGGCGGCGAAGCTCTTCGGCATCGTGCTGCACGATCACCTGATCCTCGGCAAAGATTGCGAAATCAGTCTGCGGTCGGAGGGTTACTTTTGAGCGGTCAGGCCCTGGGATTCGAACCCATCCAGCGGCAGAACCACCGCGCCGCCATCGGACGGGCAGGCGGGCAGATCGAGCGTGATCGGCATCGCTGCAGTCCCGGTGCCATGCATCCGCATCAGCCGACCGTCGACCGGTTTGCCGCAATCGTCAGGGGACAACGTCGCCTCGAGTTGCAGCTTGAGCGCGGTGAGCGTCTTGGGTGCGGTATAGATTTCGATGCGTTTGCCATCTGCGGAGGTGAAGCTTTGCATATAGCCGCCCAGCGAGGTTTCCGGCGTGCGCGGCTCGGTCACGTCGAGATGGCCTGCATCGTCGAACTGCGCGCCGTTCTCATAGACGTTCAGATGCAACGGGCTTTGTCCATCGGTCACCCAGATCGCGCGGTTGATCTTATCGAGCCCCGACGCCGCGGCCTCGACCTGTGCGATCGTCGATCCACCGGTGGTGACTTCCAGCGACGTCGTCGGCGCGAGCAAAGGCAGGATAGCCGAGAAAGCCCCCGACTTATCGGTCTGCCCGGCAATCGAGAGCGACGCATCGCGGATCGTCAGTTTCGTATCGGGGTGGCACGGCGCGCTCAGCTCCAGCTTGGTCAGCCCATCGCCTGCGGGGGTGACCGACAGGACGGCGTGCCCGCAATCGGCAGCGCCGGTTTTCAACGGCATCGGTTGCGAAAGCGAAGAGGTGAACTGGTCGCCGGATGTGCGCACCGTCGCAGGCACGATCCCGACACCGGGATCCGTCGCGAAATGATAGACCGGCGGATTACGAAGAACGGTTTTCGAAATGAGCTGCACCCGCGGTTCCTCGCGCGGCTCGACCCGATTTCTCCAAGTCTCGCGACTGACCGAGCTCGCCACCAAAGACGCACCGAGTTGCGGACGCGGACCCACGCTTTGCATCACATGACCGGTCGCGGCGGCGAGCAGGAATGTCGCTCCGATCATGGATATCTTGCGAATGGTGCGCATCGCCGCCTCGAACTGGGGTCTGTCTTAGAAAACTGCTTAATAATTTTCTAATGACCGAAAGCGGCGAAGCTGCGGCGCGAATTGGGAAATAGTGCCTCTCACGCGGCTGGCGTGGGGGGTGGACCTGCCAAGAGAGTCAATGACTCCAACAAGATATGGAAAAGGCGGCCGAAGCCGCCTCAACTTTGCCACATTCGCGTCAGAGTTGTGTCAAACCAATTGCCCGTGGCAATGCTTGAACTTCTTGCCCGACCCGCAGGGGCAAGGATCGTTGCGCGACGGCTCGCCCCAGGTCGCCGGATTCGTCTCGTCGAAGCCCGGCAGCGGCTCGCCCACCACCTCGACCTCGGGCACCGCCTCGGTCGGGGCTTCCGCCGACGCCTCGGCGGGTGCGGGCTGCTGTTGCGCCTGCATCATCTGCGCCTGCTCTTCTTCGGTGAGCGGGCGGATACGGGCCAGCTGCTGCGTCACGTCCGAGCGCAGGCTGTCGAGCATGATCTCGAACAGCTGGAAGCCCTCGGTCTTGAATTCCGACAGCGGATCGCGCTGCGCATAGCCGCGGAAACCGATGGTCTGGCGCAACTGATCGAGCGTGACCAGATGCTCGCGCCATTTCGCGTCGATGATCTGCAGCAGGACCTGCTTTTCGATCATCTGCATCGTGTCGGCGCCGAACGCCTCGGCCTTCTCGGCCATCAGCGTATCAGTCGCTTCCTCGAGACGCTCGGTGACGACTTCTTGATCGACGCCCTCTTCCTCGGCCCATTCCGCGAGCGGCACGTCGAGGTTGAGCTGTTCGATCACCTCTTGATGCATGCCTTCGACATCCCATTGATCGGCATAGGATTTCGGCGGCATGAAGCGGTCCACGAGGTCCTCGATCACCTGCACGCGCATGTCGCGGGTGATCTCGCCGACCTCTTCGGTTTCCATGATTTCGCGACGCTGCGAGAAGACCGCTTTCCGCTGGTCGTTCATCACGTCATCGAATTTCAGAAGCTGCTTACGGATGTCAAAGTTGCGGCCCTCGACCTTCGCCTGCGCGCGCTCAAGCGACTTGTTCACCCACGGGTGGACGATCGCCTCGCCCTCTTTCATGCCCAGCTTCGAGAGGACCGAATCGAGCTTGTCGGAGCCGAAGATCCGCATCAGGTCGTCTTCCAGCGAGAGGAAGAACAGCGAGCGCCCCGGGTCGCCCTGACGGCCCGAACGGCCGCGCAGCTGGTTGTCGATGCGGCGGCTTTCGTGGCGCTCGGTCGCGAGAACGAACAGCCCGCCCGCTTCCAGAACCTTCGCCTTTTCCTCAGCGGTCGCCGCGTCGATCCGCTTGCGGACCTCTTCGGGATCGGCATCGGGATTCGCCGCGAGTTCGTCCTGCACGCGCATCTCGACATTGCCGCCAAGCTGAATGTCGGTCCCGCGGCCTGCCATGTTGGTCGCGATGGTCACCGCACCCAGACGGCCGGCCTCGGCGACGATGGTCGCTTCCTGCTCGTGCTGGCGGGCGTTCAGGACGTTGTGCTTGATGCCGGCCTTCTTGAGCATGTCCGAGAGCATCTCGGACTTCTCGATCGAGGTGGTGCCGACGAGCATCGGCTGGCCCTTCTCGTTGGCCTTCTTGATCGCCTCGACGACGGCGTCGTATTTCTCCTGCGCGGTCCGGTAGACGCGGTCGTGTTCGTCTTTCCGCGCGATCGGACGGTTGGTCGGAATCTCGACCACGCCGAGCGAGTAGATCTCGGCGAATTCTTCGGCCTCGGTGGCCGCGGTGCCGGTCATCCCGCCGAGCTTGTCGTAGAGGCGGAAGTAGTTCTGGAAGGTGACCGAGGCCAGCGTCACGTTCTCGGGCTGAATTTCGACGCCTTCCTTGGCTTCGATCGCCTGATGCAGACCTTCCGAGAGGCGGCGGCCCTTCATCATACGGCCGGTGAATTCGTCGATCAGCACGACCTCGCCCGATTGCACGACGTAGTTCTGATCCTTGAAGAACAGCTTATGGGCGCGCAGGGCTTGGTTCACGTGGTGCACGATGGTCGTGCTTTCCGGATCGTAGAGCGACTGGCCCTCGGGCAGAACGCCCCCCTCCAGGAGGATGTTTTCGAGGAAGTCGTTGCCCTCTTCGGTGAAGGTCGCGGTGCGGGCCTTCTCGTCGATGGTATAATGCTCTTCGCTCAGGCTCGGGATGAACTTGTCGAGCGTGATATACAGCTCCGAGCGGTCGTCGGACGGACCCGAAATGATCAGCGGCGTGCGCGCCTCGTCGATCAGGATCGAGTCGACCTCGTCGATGATCGCGTAGAAATGGCCGCGCTGCATCATCTGGTCGACCGAGGTCTTCATGTTGTCGCGCAGATAATCGAAGCCAAGTTCGTTATTCGTCGAATAGGTGATGTCGGCGGCGTAGGCCTGTTTCTTCTCGGGCTCGGCCTGGAAGGGCACGACGACGCCGGTGGTCAGACCCAGCGCGCCATAGACCTTGCTCATCCACTCCGCGTCACGCCGCGCGAGATAGTCGTTCACGGTGACGACATGCACGCCCTTGCCCGCAAGCGCGTTCAGATAGGCCGGGAAAGTCGCGACGAGGGTTTTCCCTTCGCCCGTCTTCATCTCGGCGATATTGCCCTGATGCAGGAAGATGCCGCCGACGAGCTGCACGTCGAAGGCCCGAAGGCCGAGTGCACGCTTCGCGGCTTCGCGACAGTTGGCGAAGGCTTCGGGCAGGATCTTGTCGAGGCTCTCGCCTTCTTCCTGCACGCGGCGCTGGAAGTCGCGCGTCTTTTCGATGATCTGTTCGTCGGAGAGGGCTGCGAACTCCTCCTCCAGCGCGTTGATCTTGGCCACCAGCGGGCGCACCGATTTCACCTTACGATCATTCGACGTGCCGAAGACCTTCTTCGCGAGTGTTCCGATGCCGAGCATGTAATCTCCGAGGGTAGCTGACCAGATCGTTATTCCCTGTGCCTTGTCGCATAGGGTTTGCTTGCCTAGAAGAGCTAGCGAAACAAGGCCGAAATGGCTCTTACAGGCCCTAGGCGATGTAAGGGGCGGCTGCCAGACTGTCAACGCCGCCTAGAGACGCGGCAGAAAGGAAGTGGCAAGGATGCCGAATCTGACGAAACTGTTCGCGAGCGTCGCGATCTGCGCAATGACTGCCGGGATCGCACAGGCCGATGACGCGAAAGCGCCTGCCGCCGCTGCGGATGCCGCGAAATCGGAAACCGCCGCCAAGCCGCGCACCGACCTGAGCGCCGACACCGTGGTCGCCACCGTGAACGGTCAGGATATCACGCTGGGCATGATGCAAACGGTACGCGACGGCCTGCCCGCGCAATACCAGCAGCTGCCCGATGACAAGCTGTTCCAAGGCGTCCTGGAGCAGCTGATTCAGCAGACCGCGCTCGCCCAGCTCGAAGAGAAGCGCATCACCCAGCGCGACAAGATCGCTCTCGAAGTGCAGAAGCGCGCTTACCTCTCCGGTGCGATGCTGAACTACACCGCTGACAAGGCCGTGACCGACGAGGCCGTGCAGAAAGCCTATGACGCGAAATACGCCAAGGCCGAGCCGACCAAGGAATATCACGCGGCCCATATCATCGTGAAAACCAAGGAAGAGGCCGAAAAGATCAAGAAAGAGATCGACAACGGCGGCGACTTCGCGGAACTGGCGAAGAAGAACTCGACCGATGGTGCGGCGGCCAATGGCGGCGATCTGGGCTGGTTCAAGCTCGACGCGATGGTCAAGCCCTTCGCGGATGAGGTTGCAGGCATGAAGGACGGCGAAGTCGCCGGCCCGATCCAGACCCAGTACGGCTGGCATGTCGTGAAACTGCTCGGCACGAAGATGGTCGACGCGCCGAAACTGGCCGATGTGCGCAAGAAGCTCGAAGGCGATATTCGCCAAGAGGCTGTCCAAAAACGCGTAAAGGCTGTTGTGGGCGAAGCCAAAATCGACAAGATGACCGACGGGATTGATCCGAGCGTTCTGAAAGATCAGTCCATCTTGGGTAGCAACTGATCGATCAAAAGGCGGGCGCGATGGCGAAGAAAAAGTCTAAGGACACCAAGGAGTTGAAGACCAAGGTCAAGAAGCTCCGCGCCAAGGTTAAGGCGTTGAAGTCCGACCTTTCCGCCGCGCCCGCCCCTGCCGCTTCTGCGGCGCAAACAGAGGCGAAGTCCGTGACGATTTCGCCGCTCGCCCCCGCGAAATTTCCCGATCTTCCGGAAATCGCGGGGGTCGAATTCGCCTCCGCCGCGGCCGGGGTCAAATATGCCGGCCGCACCGATGTGATGCTGGCGCGGATCGCGCCGGGCGCGTCGATCGCGGGCGTCTTCACCACTTCTTCCACCCGCGCGGCTTGCGTTCTCGACTGTCAGGAAAAGCTCGCGATGCGCTCGCCTTCCGAGACTGGCGCCGCGATCATCGTCAACTCCGGTAATGCCAACGCCTTCACCGGGAAAAGCGGTCAGGAGAGCGTCGACAAGGTGACCGGTGCGGTGGCCGACGCGCTCGACATGCCGATCAGCCGGGTGTTCTCGTCCTCCACCGGCGTCATTGGCGAGCCGCTTCCGCATGACAAGATCGTCGCGGTGATCGACAGCCTGACGCAGCGCCTCTCCCCTGCCGGGATCGAGGATGCCGCGCGCGCGATCATGACGACCGACACCTATCCCAAAGGCGCCTTTGCCGAAGTTCAGGGCGAAGGCGGCAAGATCAAGATCGCCGGGATCGCAAAAGGCTCGGGGATGATCGCGCCGAATATGGCGACGATGCTGGTCTATATCTTCACCGACGCGAAAATCACGCCTTCGCGGCTGCAGAAAATGCTGTCGCGGCAGGTCGACGACACGTTCAACGCGATTACCGTGGACAGCGACACCTCGACCTCGGATGCGCTGATCGTCGCGGCGACGGGCAAATCCGACGCCGCCGAAATCGCCGATCTGCGCTCGGAGCCTGCGAAGGCGTTTGAGGCCGGGCTGCGCGAAGTGATGATGGATCTCGCCCATCAGGTCGTCAAAGACGGCGAAGGGGCCACGAAATTCGTCGAGATCCGCGTGACGCGGGCACGCTCGAACGAGGACGCCCATAAGATCGCGATGTCGATTGCGAATTCGCCGCTGGTGAAGACTGCGATTGCGGGCGAGGACGCGAATTGGGGGCGCGTGGTCGCGGCTGTCGGCAAGTCCGGGGCCGAGGCCGATCGCGACAAGCTCAAGATTTCCTTCGGGGACATGGTGGTGGCCGAGAAAGGCTGGCGCGTGCCGGATTACTCCGAAGAGGCCGCGAGCGCCTATATGAAGAACGACGAGCTGGTAATCGGCGTCGATCTCGGCCTTGGCCGCGCCTCGAAATCGGTCTGGACCTGCGATCTGACCCACCGCTACATCGACATTAACGCGGATTATCGTTCGTGAAGATGGTTCTGGTTTCCGCCGTCGCCCTGATCGACGCCGACGGGCGCGTGCTTCTGGCACAGCGCCCCGAGGGCAAGTCGATGACAGGCCTGTGGGAGTTTCCCGGCGGCAAGGTCGAGGCTGGCGAGACGCCCGAGGCCGCGCTGATCCGCGAACTGGACGAGGAGCTGGGCATTCAGACGCACCAAAGCTGCCTCGCGCCTCTGACCTTCGCCAGCCACGCCTATGACGACTTCCACCTGCTGATGCCGCTGTTCGCCTGCCGTAAGTGGGAGGGGATCGTCAGCCCGCAAGAGGGGCAGACCCTCGCCTGGGCGCGGGCGCGTGATCTGCGCGACTACGAGATGCCGCCCGCGGATATACCCCTGATCCCGATCCTGCGAGACTGGCTCTGACCGGGGTTAATCTGTGAACGGGGTTACCGGGCGATTAACCTTTGTGATCTTTTTTCCCACCTCTCGCGTCTAACGCGAAGGGCAGACTGTTTCCATTTGTCGTTCCTTAAGACCTTGCGCTTCTAATGAGCGCTCAAGGGAGGAACCTCATGCTCAGAACCATTCAGATCGGCAGCAGCGTCTTCGTTCAGGGAGTTTACGAACGGACGCTGGATTGCGGGCGCATCCTCGTGCGTGTCGGCGATGCGCTCTTTGCCGGGCATCCCGTCAATCGCTGACTCAGCCGGACGACAGCCACAGATGCAAAACGGGGGCCCGAAGGCCCCCGTTTTTATATTCGTAAATCGGTCCCGAAGGATCAGAGCGTCCGCTCGACCTCTTCGCGCTCGAAGATCTCGATGACATCGCCGGGGCGGATATCGTCGTATCTCTCGAAGGCCATGCCGCATTCCTGACCGGAGGGCACTTCCTTGACCTCGTCCTTGAAGCGCTTGAGCGTCTTCAGCGTGCCTTCGTGGATCACCACGTTGTCGCGCAGAAGGCGGACACCAGCCGAACGACGGGCCACGCCCTCGGTGACGATACAACCCGCGACCTTGCCGACGCCGGTGACCTTGAACACTTCCTTGATCTCGGCGTAGCCGATGAAGTGCTCGCGGATCTCGGCCGACAGGAGGCCCGAAGCGGCGGCTTTGATGTCGTCCACCAGATCGTAGATGATCGAGTAGTAGCGGATCTCGACGCCCTTCTGGTTCGCGGCGTTGCGCGCAGGCGCATTGGCACGAACGTTGAAGCCGATGACCGGCGCGTTGGACGCCTCGGCCAGCGTGATGTCGGATTCGGTGATTGCACCGACGCCCGAATGCAGCACGCGCACGCGCACCTCTTCGTTGCCGACCTTCTCGAGCGCCTGAACGATCGCTTCCGCCGAGCCCTGCACGTCGGCCTTCACCAGCACGGGCAGTTCGGTGACGCTTTCGTCGGCCTTGGCTTTCGCCATCAGCTGTTCCAGCGTCGTCGCGGCACCGGCAGCGGCGCGTTTGTCCTTGGCGGCCTGCTCGCGGTATTCGGCGATCTCGCGGGCCTGCGCCTCGGTCTCGACGACGTTGAGAACGTCGCCAGCCTCGGGCGTGCCGTTGATGCCAAGCACCTCGACCGGAACCGACGGACCGGCCTCATCGACGCGGTCGCCCTTGTCGTTGATCAGCGCGCGGACCTTACCCCACTGCTCGCCGACGACGAAGATGTCGCCTTTGCGCAGCGTGCCGTTCTGCACCAGAACCGTCGCGACCGGGCCACGGCCCACGTCGAGCTTGGCCTCGATCACCGCACCTTGCGCGGCGCGATCGGGGTTCGCCTTGAGTTCGAGCAGTTCGGCCTGAAGCGCGATGGCTTCGAGCAGCTGATCGAGACCCTTGCCGGTCTTGGCCGAAACTTCCACGTCCTGCACGTCACCCGACATCTCTTCGACGACGACTTCGTGCTGCAGAAGCTGGGTGCGGACCTTCTGGGCATCCGCATCGGGCTTGTCGCATTTGTTGATCGCAACGATCATCGGAACGCCAGCGGCCTTCGAGTGATTGATCGCTTCGATCGTCTGCGGCATCACCGAGTCATCGGCTGCCACCACGAGCACCACGATATCGGTGACATTGGCACCGCGTGCACGCATCGAGGTAAAGGCCGCGTGGCCGGGCGTGTCCAGGAAGGACAGGGTCGCGCCGCTCTCGGTCTGCACCTGATAGGCGCCGATATGCTGCGTGATCCCGCCAGCCTCGCCGGAGACGACGTTCGCCTTGCGGATCGCGTCGAGCAGCGAGGTCTTGCCGTGATCGACGTGGCCCATGATCGTGACGATCGGCGGACGCGGCTGAAGATCTTCTTCCTTGTCGTCGACCTGATCGATGACCTGTTCGACATCCGCATCGGAGACGCGCACGGACCGGTGACCGAATTCCTCGATCACGAGTTCCGCAGTATCGGCGTCGAGCGTCTGGTTCGCGGTGACCATCATGCCCATCTTCATGAGCGTTTTGACCACGTCGGCTGCGCGCTCTGCCATACGGTTGGCGAGTTCCGACACGATGATCGTCTCGGGAAGCTGCACTTCGCGCGACTGCTTTTCAGCACGCTGCGAGCCGCCCATCGCCTTCTGACGGGCCTTCTCCTGCTTGCGCTTCATCGCAGCAAGCGAACGCTGGCGGCCTTCGCCACCCGAGAGCGCGTCGCTCAGCGAGAGCTTGCCCGAACGGCGGTTGCCGCGGTCGTTGCCCTTGTTGTTGCGATCGTTGCGCGTGTCACGCTCACGATCCGTCTTGCGCGGACCCGAAGCGGACACACCCTTGGTCTCGGCGCGGGCGGCAGCAACCTCCACGGCAGCCTGATCGACCGGAGTGTCTTTCTTCGGTCCGCCCTTGCGGATCTCTTCTTTCTTCTTGTCGCGAAGTTCGGCCTCGCGCTTCTTGCGCTCGTCCTCTTCAGCCTTGGCTTTCAGGGCCGCTTCGCGTTCACGCTCCTCGCGCTCCTTGGCCTCAGCCTCGGCGCGACGACGCTCACGTTCTTCTTCGCGGGCTTTTTCCTCGGCCTCGCGGGCGGCGGCCTCTTCGACCTCACGCGCCTTCGCGGCCTGAAGCGCCTTCAGGCGACGCTCCATCTCGGCGTCGGAAATCCCGGCGGGGCGCTTCGACGGATCGCCAAGGGAAGTTTTGTTACCCCCTCCCTTACCAGCGCCTGCCGCCGGTTTGTTCAGCACCCGCTTCTTGCCTTTCGTCTCGACCACGACGTTCTTGGTGCGCCCGTGCGAGAAGCTTTGCTTCACCTGCCCGGGGCGCCCGCCGCCCAGTCCGAGAGTCTTTTTGCCGTCCGTATCGCTCATGCCGTCTTCGTATCCTTCATGGCGGTCTTGCCGCCGTCCTGCTTGCGTACGCCCGCAAGCCTCGATGCGTCTTCAATTACGCGCCGGGTGAGGCCACCGGCTGCAAGCGCGCCGTGTATCGCACGATCGCGGCCGAATGCCAAACCCAATTCCTGAGAGGTGAGGCAGCCGAACCAGCGCCCGCCTTCGGGCGTCCACAGCTTGCCCTTGCCCCTGTCCGAGCCGTCGCTTGCCTGTAGCAGCACTTTCGCGCGCCCCTCGGCCAGCCAGCCCTTGACCTTTTCGAAGCCGACAACCGCTTTGCCGGCCTTCCGCTCCAGAGAAATAAGCTCCACAACGCGAGAGGCAAGGGCCAGTTCCACCAATTCCACCAGATTTTCTGGGGTTTTGGCCGCCTGCTTCGCTGCGCGAGCAAACAATCCCTTTTTCATCGCCGTCTCGATGACGCTGCGTTCGGAGGTGACCCAGATGCCGCGGCCGGGCAGTTTGCCTGCCACGTCCGGGTAGATCATCCCATCGGGTCCGAGCACGAAGCGGACAAGCCCCGCCTTCGGCTGAACATCGCCGGTGACGATGCAGCGCCGTTCGGGGTCGTCGTTGGTTTTCGGCTTTCCGCCGCGACTCATCTAAGCTCCTCTCCGGTCGGGACCGAGGCTTACGCCTCGGCCTCCTCCTCGGTTTCCTCTTCGCCTTCGTCTTCCGCGTCGCTTTCCAGCTCGGACGGGTCGACCCAGCCCAGCTGAATACGCGCGGTCATGATCAGGTTCTGCGCCTCTTCGAGGCTCACGTCGAATTTCTCGAGCAGACCGTCGTCCTTCACGCGCTGACCGTCGACCGTGGTCCAGCCACCGGCCAGTTCCCAGTCGGCGCAGGTCGCGAAATCTTCCAGCGTCTTGACGTCGTCTTTCGCGAGCGCCTCGATCATCTGCGGGGTCAGGCCTTCGAAGTCGAACAGCGACTGCTCGACGCCCATTTCCTTCGCCGCTTCGAGCGCCTTGCGGTTCTGCTCTTCGATCACGTCGCGGGCACGGGCCTGCAGTTCGCCTGCGGTGTCCTCGTCCACGCCTTCGATCGACAGCAGCTCGTCCATGTCGACATAGGCCACTTCCTCGAGCGAGGTAAAGCCCTCGGCCACGAGCAGCTGCGCGAAGAACTCGTCGAGGTCCAGCGCGTCGACGAACAGCTTGGTGCGCTCGGCGAACTCGGCCTGACGGCGCGCCGATTCCTCGGCTTCGGTCAGGATGTCGATGTCGAGACCGGTCAGCTGCGAGGCCAGACGCACGTTCTGACCGCGACGGCCGATGGCGAGCGACAGTTGCTCGTCCGGGACCACGACTTCGATCTTCTGCGCTTCCTCGTCGATCACCACTTTCGACACTTCGGCCGGCTGCAGCGCGTTCACGAGGAAGGTCGCCTGATCTTCGTTCCACGGGATGATGTCGATCTTCTCGCCCTGAAGCTCGCCGACGACGGCCTGCACGCGCGAACCGCGCATACCGACACAGGCGCCGACCGGGTCGATCGAGTTGTCATAGGAGATGACGCCGATCTTCGCGCGCGAACCGGGATCGCGGGCCACGGCCTTGATCTCGATGATGCCGTCGTAGATTTCCGGCACTTCCATCTTGAACAGCTCGGCCATGAATTCCGGCGCGGTGCGGCTGAGGAAGATCTGCGGGCCGCGGGTCTCGCGGCGCACGTCTTTCACATAGGCGCGGATGCGGTCGTTCGGGCGATAGCTCTCGCGGCCGATCTTCTCGTTGCGGCGCAGGATCGCTTCGCCACGGCCCACATCGACGATGATGTTGCCGTATTCCTCGCGCTTGACGATGCCATTGATGATCGTGCCCACGCGGTCTTTGAACTCTTCGTACTGGCGATCACGCTCGGCTTCGCGGACCTTCTGCAGGATGACCTGCTTGGCCGATTGCGCGGCGATGCGGCCCAGATCGACCGGCGGCACCTCGTCGACGATCTGATCGCCGACCGAGGGGTTGTCGAGATACTGCTTCGCCTGCTCGACGGTCAGCTCGGCCTGATAGTTCTCCAGCTCTTCGTCTTCGACGACGGTGCGGACACGGGTGAAGGTCGCCTTGCCGGTCTTGCGATCGATCGAGACACGGATGTCCATCTCCGCGCCGTAACGCGACTTCGCCGCACGCGCGAGGCTTTCTTCCATCGCCTGGATCACCAGATCCGGGTCGATCATCTTTTCGCGCGCCACCGCCTCGGCGGTCTGCAGAAGCTCAAGCTGGTTGGCTGCCGTGATGGCCATCTCAGTTCTCCTCCTCGGGGGAATCGTCAATCTCGTCAAATTCAGCTTCGTCGACGCCTTCGGTCGCCTTCTTCTGGCGCAGCATCTCGTCGATCAGCTCATCGGTCAGCACCAGCTTCGCATCCGCGAGCCAGTCGAACTGGAGGCCGATCACGACGTCTTCGCCGTTCTCGTCCAGCTCGATCAGAATTTCCGAGCCTTCGGTGCCGCGCAGGATACCCTTGAAGCGCTTGCGCCCGTCGATCTGCTCGGAGGTCTCGATCTTCGCCTCGTAGCCTTCCCAGATGTCGAAATCCTTGAAGCGCGTCAGCGGCCGGTCGATCCCGGGCGACGACACTTCCAGCGTATATTTGTCCTCGATCGGGTCTTCCACATCGAGAGCCGCAGACACGGCGGTCGAGATCGCGGCGCAATCGTCCACGATGATCCCGCCATTGGGGCGGTCTGCCATGATCTGAAGCGTGGCCGTCTTGCCGCCCTGCAGCCGCAGCCGCACGAGCTCGAAGCCAAGCCCCTCGATCACGGGGGTCACGATCTCGGCCAGACGCCGGTCGATGGCGGTCTTGGCGATCAGGTCGGTCATGTCTCTCTTTCCGATCCTACAAAAACAAAAAACGGGCCGTTGCGGCCCGTCACACGTTTCCGGTGGGCGTCAGGTTTGGACCCCGGCGCGCCGCTGTTGATGGCGATATAGTCCTGTATCGCAGATTCCGCAAGGGGAATCAGCCGCCCGCGCCCGCTCCGGGGTTGTCGCGCCAAACGCGGAAGTTCAGCGCGCCCGCCAATGTCAGCCAAACGAGATAGGGAAAGACCAGCAATCCGGCCAACATATCGAGCTGCAGGAAGGCCAGCATCATCGCCGCGACGGCGACCCACAGACAGATCAGGACAAGCAGCCCGAGCCACAGCCGGTGCGCCCCGAAGAAGACCGGCGTCCAGAGCGTGTTCAGCGCGATCTGCACGGCAAACAGCGCCAGCGCGATCTGGCTGCCCGCCTCAGGGGCGATGCGCGCCGCCGCATAGGCGACCGAGACATAGAGATAGGTCCAGGCGACCGGGAAGACCCAGTTGGGCGGCGTGAAGCCGGGCTTTTTCAACCCGACATACCATTCGCCCGGCTTGAAGATGATGCCCGTCGCAGCGGCGGCCGCGGAGGCCACGAGAAACAGCAGGAAATAGGTAAGCGTCATGGCGGCCTCGATCGAAATCTTTCGCTAGATCAGGATCTAAGCTCATCCATCGCGCGGACAAGCCCGGCGGTGATCCCCGGCTCGGAAAGCGCATGCCCCGCCATCGGCACCAGCTGCAGTTTCGCCATCGCCCAGCCCTGCGCCAGCCGATAGGCCGAGGTCGGCGGGCAGATCATGTCGAGCCGCCCCTGCACGATGGTCGTCGGGATATGCTCGATCCTGTGACGGTCGCGCAGGATCTGACCGTCCACTTCGAGGAAGGCCGCATTCTGGAAATAGTGGTTCTCGAGCCGCGCGAAGGCACGCGCGTAATCGGGCGAGGCTTCTCCCGGCGGGCCATCATAGCGCACCGAAGCCAGCGCATTTTCCCACATCGCCCAGTGCCGCGCATAGCGCGCCTCCGCCATGTAGTCGCCCGAGAAGAGCCGCTTGTGATAGGCGCCGATCAGATCGTGCTGCTCGTCTTCCGGAATCGGACGCCTGAAATTCGCCCAGAGATCGGGATAGAAATTCCCCGCGCCACCGCCGTAGAACCACTCGAGCTCGGCCTGCGTCGCAAGAAAGACACCGCGAAGAATCAGGTTCGACGCCCGGTCAGGATGGCTCTGCGCATAAAGCAGCGCCAGCGTCGCCCCCCAGCTGCCGCCGAAGACCATCCAGCTATCGATACCGAGCGTCCGGCGGATCTGCTCCATATCCGCGATCAGGTGCCACGTCGTGTTATCCGCGACGCTGGCATGCGGGCGCGACAGACCGCAGCCGCGCTGATCGAACAGGATGACCCGGTAATGCTGCGGATCGAAGAATCGCCGCATCGTCGGCGAACAGCCGCCTCCCGGCCCGCCATGACAAACGACGACCGGCTGCCCCTCGGGATGACCCGATTGCTCGACGTAAAGAACATGGCCATCGCCCACGTCGATCCGGCGCTGATCGAAGGGCTCGATCGGCGGATAAAGATGGGCGCCCGATGCGCGCTTTTGCCCTGCAGTTCTGTCCATGTCTGGACTATATAGAGCAAAAGGCGCGCCCGCCATGGGCTGCCCTAAAATCAATGCGAGGAGAGCAATGGCAGATCCGGCAAACAGCATCGACCCGTCCGAAGTCGCCAAATTCGAGGCGATGGCCGCCGAATGGTGGGACCCGAACGGCAAGTTCAAACCGCTGCATATGCTCAACCCGTGCCGGCTCGACTACATCACTACCCAGATCGCCACGCAGTTCGGCCGCGACCTGAAGGCGCCGCGCCCGTTTGAAGGCCTGCGCCTGCTGGATATCGGCTGCGGCGGCGGGCTTCTGTCCGAGCCGATGGCGCGGCTTGGCGCCACGGTCGTGGGCGCGGATGCGGCGGAAGGGAATATCCCCGTGGCGCGACTGCATGCCGAACAGTCGGGGCTCGAAATCGATTACCGCCATTGCGCGGCGGAAGATCTGGCCGCGAAGGGTGAGCAATTCGATGTCGTCCTCGCGCTGGAGATCATCGAACATGTCTCCGACCCGCAGGGCTTCGTGAACACGATCCAGAGCCTGATGAAACCGGGCGGGCTGATGATCTGCTCGACGCTGAACCGCAATCCGAAAAGCTACATGGTCGCGATCATCGGCGCCGAGCGGGTGATGCGCTGGCTGCCCGTGGGCACGCATGAATGGTCGAAATTCGTCACGCCCGACGAGCTTTACGAGCTGTCGCGCAACGCGGGGCTCGACCCGGTCGACCGCCGCGGCATGGTGTTCAATCCGCTGAGCTGGACCTGGTCGCTCTCGGAGCGCGATCTTTCGGTGAATTATGCCATCGCAGCGGTGAAGCGGTAAGGGGCGCTGCCCCTCTTCGCATGCGCGAATTCACCCCGGGATATTTCAGCCAAGAGGAAGAGAGGCGATTTTCGCCTTGGGTCAAATATCCCGGGGGAGTCTCTGAAAGAGACGGGGGCGGCGCCCCCTCTTTCTCTGTTGATTGTCGCCCTCCGGCGACCGGGGCAGCGCCCCCTCTTACTTTTTCTTCGGACGGAAGGCTTTGATCCGGGCGGGATCGGTCTCGATATAGCCCGCGCCGATCAGATCGAGGCAATAGGGCACGGCCGCGAAGACCGCATTGAGACAGGTCGCGATGGCCGAGGGTTTGCCCGGCACCATGATGATCAGCGATTTGCCCGCGATCCCCGCCGACTGGCGCGACAGGATGGCGGTCGGCACTTCGAGCAGGCTCGCACGGCGCATTTCTTCGCCGAAGCCCGCCAGTTCCTTCTCGATCACGTCGAAGCAGCCTTCGGGCGTCTCGTCGCGGGGCGCGGGGCCGGTGCCGCCGGTGATCAGGATCAGATCGGCTTCGGCATCGACCAGTTCGCGGAGTTTCGCGGCGACCGACTCGCGCCCATCGGGGATGATGTGACGCTCGATCTCCAGCGGCGAGGTGACCACACCGCGCAGATAGTCCTCGCAGCCCGGACCGCCCTTGTCCTCGTATTCGCCGCGCGACGCGCGGTCGGAGACGGTGACGATGGCGGCCTTGGGCTGCGAAAAGCTCATTTCTTCACTCGCGCGTTGCGGGTGGCGATCAGTTTCAGGCGCAGCGCGTTGAGCTGGATGAAGCCCGCCGCATCCTTCTGATCGTAGGCACCTGCGTCTTCCTCGAAGGTCACATGGGCCTCGGAATAGAGCGAATACTCCGACCAGCGCGCCACGGTGCGGGCCGCGCCCTTGAAGAGCATCAGCTTCACCGTGCCGGTGACGTATTCCTGCGTCTTGTCGATCAGCGCCTGCAGCGCCTCGCGCTCAGGGCTGAACCAGAAGCCGTTATAGATCAGCTCCGCGTAGCGCGGCATGATCGAGTCCTTCAGGTGGCCCGCGCCGCTATCGAGCGTGATCTGCTCGATGCCACGGTGCGCTTCCAGCAGGATGGTGCCGCCGGGGGTCTCGTAGACGCCGCGCGACTTCATGCCCACGAAGCGGTTCTCGACGAAATCGAGACGGCCGATGCCGTGGGTCTTGCCGTATTCGTTGAGCTTGGTGAGGATCGTCGCAGGGCTCATCGCCTCGCCATTGATCGACACTGCGTCGCCCTTCTCGAACCCGATCTCGATGAATTCCGGCTCGTTCGGGGCCTGCGTGATCGGATCGTCGGTGCGCTGGTAGACGTAATCGGGCGCCATGTCGGCCGGATCTTCCAGAACCTTGCCCTCCGACGAGGTGTGCAGCAGGTTCGCATCGACAGAGAACGGCGCTTCGCCGCGCTTGTCCTTGGCGATCGGGATCTGGTTCGCCTCGGCAAACTCCAGCAGCTTCGTGCGCGAGGACAGGTCCCATTCCCGCCACGGCGCGATCACCTTGATCGACGGGTCGAGCGCATAGGCCGACAATTCGAAGCGGACCTGATCGTTGCCCTTGCCGGTCGCACCATGCGCCACTGCATCGGCGCCATGCTTATGCGCGATCTCGACGAGGTGCTTCGAGATCAGCGGACGCGCGATCGAGGTGCCCAGAAGATAGAGCCCTTCATAGACCGCATTGGCGCGGAACATCGGGAAGACGAAATCGCGGACGAATTCCTCGCGCGCGTCGAGAATATGGATGTTCTCCGGCTTGATGCCGAGCATCTCGGCCTTCTTGCGCGCCGGCTCGAGCTCCTCGCCTTGGCCGAGATCGGCGGTGTAGGTGATGACCTCGCAACCGTATTCGGTCTGCAGCCATTTCAGGATGATCGAGGTATCGAGGCCGCCCGAATAGGCAAGCACGACTTTCTTGGGCGCGGACATGCGGCATCTCCCGGTTTTCTTGTTCCGCGACGGAATAGAAGCTTTTTTTCCAATGAACAAGGGCCGCCCCGAAGGACGGCCCTTTCGCATGTGCTCTGCGCGAGATCAGCTCTCGGTGGACGGGTCCACGAGCGGATCGGTCGTGGTGTCCCCGCTCGAGGCGAGATCGCCATCGACCGTGGTCCCGTCGCCCGTCGTGCCGTCGCCGGTCGCCACATCGCCATCCGCAGGAGGCTCTTCCGTTGCCGTTTCCGGCGGCGGCAGGTCGAGCAGTTCGTGCAGATAGGCTTTGGCCTCGGGCGAAAGATCGCGCCCGTTGGATGCGGCAAGAAGCGCGTCCGCCTGCATCTGATCGGCTTCCGCGACCTGTTTCTCAAGCTCGGTGACCTGATCCTGAGCCGTCGCGAGATCCGTCTGATAGGTCTCCGCCGCCTGCTTTTCAGCTTCGAGCGTGTCGAGCTGGCTTTGGTAGTCCTCTGCCTCGGGATCGAGATTGTCGATGTCAGACTGTATCGCTTCGGGCGTGCGAACATCCTGCGCCTCGAGATCCGAGAGGGTCTGCTGCGCGGTCGCGAGATCTTCTTCTGCTTGCGCCGCCCCGACGACAGAGTCGCGATAGGTCGCGATCCGGCCCACCTGACTGTTCGGCGAGGCGTTGGCGAGCGCGGTCGCGCTTGCATGGGCCGCGTTCAGACCCTTCAGCTCGGAGGCCAGTGCGCCGTGATTGCGCAGCTCATCCTCGCTCAGGCTCGGCTTGCCGTTCGGGCGCGGCGACTCGTTGACCGCATATTTGGTTGGAGTGGTCGAGCGCGTCTTCGTCGCCGTGGTGCCGCGCGACGCCGTTTTCACAGTGGAGCGGGTCGTATGCTGCGATTTCGCCTGCCGCTTACCCGAGAACAGATCGTCGAGGAATTTCGCGGGGCCGCCGCCATGCGCAGCAGCCTTGCCGGAATTTCCGGGGCTCGTTGCACGCCCGGCCGATGCGGATTTGCCCGCCGAGCCGGAATTGCCGCCTGCGTTGCTTTTGCCTCCGCCATTGCCGCCACTATTTCCGCCGCCGTTGCCGCCACCGTTTCCACCGCCATTACCGCCACCGTTGCCGTTCTTGGCAAATGCGGCATCCGCGCCGGTGAAATGGCTGGTCGCCACCGGGGCGACGACGAAGCTCGCCGCGACAAGGGCGACAATCGAAGTTTTTCTCAGGCGCATGCGGCCCTCCTCTTTTGTTGCTCGCAACACAGTTTCAGCACGATTAGCGTCGAAAGTGGGCAAAAAAGCGGCAGCCTTTGCAAAATGCGCAAGGCTTCGCTCAAAGCGAAGGTGAGCCGGCGGTGACTCGCTCTTTTCCACCTCGATCACACGGAGAATTCAACCAAGGCGCGCCGAACGTGCTTTGACTGCGGTGAGATCGAGCCCCAACGGTGAATTGTTAAATGACATTCTTTGGGGGCAAAGTGATGAATGTATTGGGGGTTTTCGGACACTCGTTCCGGCAGGTCTTTGGAAATTGGCGTCAGACCCTTCGGATCTCGGCGCTTCTTCTCTTGATCATGATCATCGGGCAGCAATGGCTTATCGAGAGCGTGATGCAGGCCGGAGCATCGCAACACCCGAGTTTCGAAAAATCATTGTTCATTTTGGTTTTCAACACGTTCATCCTGCCGATCCCGATGATCATCGCGGCAGTGAACTGGCACAGGTTCATCCTGCTCGGCGAGCGCGTCGGCTGGCTGCCGCGGATTCATCTGCGCCGCGACGTGAGCTATTTCTGGCGTGGCATAGTGATCACGCTCTGTGCCATGGCAATCATGGTTCTGGGAGCCGCGATTGTCTTTCTTTTCGCCCTCGCGGCGCAGGAAATCATTCCGAACCAGACCGCTGAAGCCGTTCTACTTGCCGTGGTGGGGCTGGCATTCTTCATTGCCGTGTATGCCTTCATGCTCCGTCTCGGAGTATCCCTGCCCGGGGCCGCGATCGGCGGCGCCACGATCCGCGACAGTTGGCGCGCGACTCGCGGCCACTGGCGTGGCTTCGCTTTGCTCACTCTGCTGGCATTTCTCGTGGTACTCCCTTTCGTTGCGGTAAGCATGCTTTCGATACAGGCGCCACATGATCTCGCGGATGATATGGTCGTGGTCGCGCTCAAGTTGCTTTTCGCCGTGCCCACCGTGATGCTGCTGCTGTCGATCCTAACGACGCTCTACGGTCATTTTGTCGAGCAACGCGCCCTCGTCTGAGCTTGCCAAAGCGGGCGGCGCGCGTCACATCTGGCGGTATGAGTGAGTTCGCCCTTTCCGCCCAAGCCGCCACCCGCGCGCTGCGTGCGCTCTTCGAGCCCACGCCGCTGCAACTCAATGCCCACCTGTCGAAACGCTTCGACGCCGAGGTCTGGCTCAAGCGCGAGGATCTGACACCGGTGCGCTCCTACAAGATCCGGGGCGCCTTCACCGCGATGCGCAAATTGCGCGAGCGCGATCCGTCAGCCGCGCATTTCGTCTGCGCGAGCGCCGGGAACCACGCGCAGGGCGTGGCCTTCGCCTGTCGGCATTTCGGGGTGAAAGGCACGATCTTCATGCCGGTGACGACGCCGCAGCAGAAGATCGACAAGACCAAGACCTTTGGCGGAGATGCGGTCGAGATCGTTCTCACGGGCGATTATTTCGACGACACGCTGGCTTCGGCGCAGGAGTTTTGCCGCGAGGCCGGGGCGCATTTCCTCGCGCCTTTCGACGATGCGGATGTGATCGAGGGGCAGGCCTCGGTCGGGGTGGAGATCCTCGACCAGTTGGGCGGCGCGCCGGATATGGTCATCCTTCCGGTCGGCGGCGGCGGTTTGGCTGCGGGCGTCACCGGTTATCTGCGCGCGACCGCCCCCGCTACGGAATTTCGCTTCGTCGAGCCTTTGGGCGGCGCGAGCCTCACCGCTGCGGTCAAGGCGCATGAGCCCGTGACGATCTCGCAGGTGAACAGTTTCGTCGACGGCGCAGCTGTGGCCCGGATCGGCGCGCGCCCCTTCGCGGAGTTGGGCTGGGTCACGCCCGAGCAAGTTCATCTCGCACCGGAAGATCGCATCTGCATCACGATGCTTGAGATGCTGAACGTCGAAGGTGTCGTGCTTGAGCCCGCCGGCGCTATGTCCGTCGACATCCTGCCCGAACTGGCCGAGACGATCCGCGGCAAGCGCGTGGTCTGCGTGACTTCGGGCGGTAATTTCGATTTCGAACGGCTGCCAGAGGTACGCGAACGCGCCCAGCGCTATTCGGGTCTGAAGAAGTATTTCATCCTCCGCCTGCCGCAGCGCCCCGGCGCCCTGAAGGATTTCCTGCAGATGCTTGGCCCTGACGACGATATCGCGCGCTTCGAGTATCTGAAGAAATCGGCGCGGAATTTCGGCTCGGTCCTGATCGGGATCGAAACGAAACGCGCCGAGAACTTCACAGAGCTCTTCGCGAAGCTCGACGCCGAGGGCTTCGTCTGGCGCGACATCACCGAAGACGAAACTTTGGCTGAGTTTCTTATCTGAGGCCTTCAGTTCGATAGGGGCCTCCCGACGGGCGAAACACACCGGTCTTCGTCGGCCTTACACCGTGGAGCCTTTTCTACATCCTCAACTCCTGCGCTCACGGCCTGCGATAGGCACGCCAGTTAACCAAAGTTTGGCCGCACCCGCGCCCAACGGGTGCAACTTAGTGCAATATGTGCTCGGCGCAGCTCAGTCTGCTCAGCACCTCGCCCTATGCCGCCGGAGTGAACTCCGATAGCCGCCCCATGAACTGCGTCTTGGACAGGCTATAAGTCTCGCGGATCGCGCCCAGATCGACCTCCACGGCGCGTCCGGCAGCGGCCATTCGTTCTCCCTGCTGACAGGCGCCGCCGAAATCGCGGAACCCGAGATTCCAGGCAGACCCTTTCAAGAAGTGCAAATCCTCTTCGACCCGGTCGGGACGTCCGCCAAGCCCCATCACCACGGCCTCGACCTCGTCGAGAAAAAGGTCCACCACCTCGGCAAAGCCATCGGCGCCAATTTCCGAGCGCAGTTCCTGCACCCGTTCCCAATCAATCATCACGCCCTCCAGGCCACTCGATCCGACTCCACCCGAGACTGACCGTAGCGCCGCACCCTTTCGATTTTCTTAACGTCTGATCCGGGCCAGTTTTCACCGAATCTTAGGGAGTTTGCGGTTTCGTGAGGGCAGAGGTTTCGGATGATGCAGATGGTGCAAAGACAAGAGGCCCCCGCAGATGCGGGCCGACGACCATTGGCGGGCGCTGCACGGCACGTTCTTGTCGTGGACGACAGCCGCATGCAGCGCCGTATCCTCTCGGCGCAGTTGTCCCGCTCCGGCTACCAGGTGAGCGAGGCTGAAAGCGCAGAAGAGGCGATCGCGATCTGCGCCCAATGCGAGCCCGATATCGTGATCTCGGATTGGATGATGGCGGGGATGAGCGGCCCTGAATTCTGCCGCGTCTTCCGGGGCTTACCGCGGCGAAGTTACGGCTATTTCATCCTTCTGACCTCCAAGGCCGAGAAGACGGATGTCACGCGCGGATTGGAAAGCGGCGCCGATGATTTCCTGTCGAAACCGGTCAACGGAGCGGAGCTTCGGGCGCGGCTCAGCGCGGGTGCCCGCATCCTGACTATGCAAGAGGAGTTGAGCGAAAAGAACCGCCTCTTGCGCGAGGCACAGGAGGTGATCGACCGCGACCTGCAAGAGGCACGCAAACTGCAACAAAGCCTCGTGCGGAC
The DNA here is from genome assembly GCF_002085925.2 of Thioclava electrotropha. Classification (NCBI taxonomy): domain Bacteria; kingdom Pseudomonadati; phylum Pseudomonadota; class Alphaproteobacteria; order Rhodobacterales; family Paracoccaceae; genus Thioclava; species Thioclava sediminum. Next base: position 94,044 of record NZ_CP053562.1, on the reverse strand, counting down.
ACGACACGCGCGGTTCGAGGCGGCGGATGTCTCGCTGCTCTTGCGGCCCGCAGGCCATGTCGGCGGAGACCTCGTCGGGTTCTTTCCGATCAATGAGCGCCGGGTGGGCCTGTACGGCATCGACGTGTCGGGGCACGGCATCACCTCGGCACTGATGATGGCGCGGATCGCGGGCTACTTCTCCGGCACCACCCCCAGCCAGAACCTCGCGATTTACCGCAACGCACTGGGCGAATTGCGCGGACGACGCCCGGCGGAGCTCGCGCAGCGCCTCAACGATCTCGTGCTGAGTGAAATGAGCACCGAGAGCTACTTCACCCTTATCTACGCCGATGTCGACCTGCGCACCGGCAAGGCGGAATTGGTTCAGGCCGGCCACCCCTACCCGGTCCTGCAACGGCGGAACGGCACGGTCGAGTTTTTCGGCGAGGGCGGTCTGCCGATCGGCCTGATCGAAGGTGCCGAATACGAGACGCTTACGGTTCAACTGACCCCGGGCGACCGGCTGGTGCTGGTCTCGGACGGGATTACCGAAGCCAGCGACCGCAGCGGCGAGATGATCGATCAGACTCGGCTGGCCCGGATGCTTCGCAAGTTTTCCCAGATGCCGGGCCCCGGGCTTCTGGATGCGCTCTATTGGGCGACCGAGGCATTCGCGGAGGGCGAGATCGGGGACGATGTCTCGGCTGGCGTATTGGAATTTCACGGCCCCGGCAGCACCGAGCGACGTTCGGAGCTTGGGTCAGACTGCAGAGACCATCCCCCCGGGGAGACTTAAGAGGAGAACGCACCAGCTCAGCTACATCTGCGACGAACGAAACGCCCAAGACTATTCAGCGACGGACGAACCGTTGGAAAAACGCGCGCTCGCCTTCATTCGCGAGCAGTTCGAGCGCTTCCTCGGGATCGGCCCAATGCGCCGTGTGATGCGGCTCTGGCGGCAGACCGCGCTTCAACACCGGGCGCGCGAGCCAGACGGAGCAGAGCTTTTCCGCCCAGAACTCGTACTCGGGCATATAGGTGAAACGCCGATAGGCCCCGAGACGGCGCAGCCCCGTAATCGCCCAGCCGGTCTCCTCGAAGACCTCGCGATGCAGCGCCTCGATCGGCCCCTCGCCCGGATCGATCCCGCCGCCGGGCAATTGAAACTCCGGTATGGGGTGCGCCTGATGGGTCAGCAGCACCCGCCCGTCGCGGATCAGGATCGCGTAGGCACCGGGGCGCAAACGATACTGCTGACCGGATTTCACCCGCTCTCCGAACCTCGCGATCATGTGCTCTCCCTTGGGTCTGCGGTTGCCGCGCCTATATTGGGGCTGTATGGCAGGCTCCGCGCTGCCCGAAAACCCCTCTGAGCCCCTCAGGAGCACCATGTCCAAGCTATCCCAAATCGCATGGGACGATACAGTTCTGCCGTTTCAGCTCGACCGCTCTGACATCCGCGGCCGGGTTGCCCGCCTCGACGGCGTGCTCGACACCGTCCTGTCGCAACATGATTACCCCCGCGCGGTCGAAATGCTGGTGGCCGAAGCCGCTCTTCTGACCGCGCTGATCGGCCAGACCGTCAAGCTGCGCTGGAAGCTGTCGCTGCAAATCCGCGGCAACGGCCCGATCCGCATCATCGCCACCGATTACTACGCCCCCGAGAAGGACGGCGCGCCGGCCCGCATCCGGGCATGGGCGAGCTTCGATGAAGAGAAGCTCGATCCCAAGGCCGACCCGTTCGAACAGATCGGGCAGGGTTACTTTGCGATCCTGATCGACCAGGGCAAAGGCACGACCCCCTATCAGGGCATCACGCCACTGTCCGAAGGCTCGCTGCGCGCCTGCGCCGAGGCCTATTTCGCACAGTCCGAACAGCTGCCCACGCGGTTCTCGCTGTCCTTCGGGCGCTCGATCCTGCCGGGTCAGGGCGAAAGCTGGCGCGCAGGCGGCGTGATGCTGCAGCATATGCCGCCGGCCTCGCCCTTCGCCGCCCAGGAAGGCTCGGGCGATCAGGGGCTGCTGACCGCCGATGACATTCTCGACGGCGAGGAAGGCGAGAACTGGGCGCGCGCCAATATCCTGCTCGACACGGTCGAGGATATGGAACTGATCGGCCCGACTGTGCAGCCGACCGAGCTGCTGGTGCGCCTCTTCCACGAAGAGCGGCCGCGCGTCTTCGATCCGCAGCGGATGGAGTTCGGCTGCACCTGCTCGGCCGATCGCGTGCGTCAGTCGCTCTCGATCTACTCGGCGCGCGACATCGCGCATATGACCACCGATGAGGGCACGGTCACCGCGGACTGCCAGTTCTGCGGCGCGCATTACGTTTTCGATCCGCTGACGCTCGGCTTCGAGGCGCAGAAGAACCCCGACGGATCGCTGCGCGAAGCGGGAGACGAGGGAACGAATGAGTGATCCGCTCGCCCCGGTTCTCGACGCCTTGGCGCGACCGGGGCGGCCCTCTTCGGATTACGATCTGAACCCGGAAGTGATCCTGCCCGAGGACCGCAAACTGCGGCCCGCGGGCGTTCTCGTCGCCTTCGATACGTTCGGGCCGGAGCCGCGCCTGCATCTGACGAAGCGCAGCTCGCATCTGCGCCATCACCCCGGCCAGATCGCCTTTCCCGGCGGCAAGGTCGATCCCGATGACGAAGGCCCGGTCGGCGCGGCGCTGCGCGAGGCGCAGGAAGAGATCGGCCTTCCTCATGCCCATGTCGAGGTGCTGGGCACGCTCGATCCGCATGAGACCGTGACGTCCTTTCTGGTGACGCCGGTGCTGGCGCGCATCCACACGCCCTTCGAGGTGATCCCCGAAGCGGGCGAGGTGGCCGAGGCTTTCACCGTGCCGCTCTCGCATATCACGCCCGGGAATTTCCGCGTCGAATCGCGCCGCTGGCGCGGCTCCCGGCGCAGCTATTTCGTGGCGCCTTACGGGCCCTATTACATCTGGGGCGCCACCGCGCGTATATTGCGCTCATTGGCGGACCGGATGGCAGGATGAGACTGACCGGAGACTGGATCGAGGCAGAGCCGACCCAACGCGTGCTGAAGATGCTCGAGGAGGGGGGGCATCAGGCGCTTCTGGTGGGCGGCTGCGTGCGCAACAGCGCCCTCGGCGCGCCGGTCAACGATATCGACATCGCCAGCGATGCGCGCCCCGAGCGGGTGATCGAACTTGCGAAGGCGGCCGGGCTGAAGCCGGTGCCGACCGGCGTCGATCATGGCACGGTCACGGTGGTTGCGGAGGGGCACCCGCATGAGGTCACCACCTTCCGCCGCGATGTGGAGACGCATGGGCGGCACGCCACGGTCGCGTTTTCCGACGACATCGCCGAGGACGCGGCGCGGCGTGATTTCACGATGAACGCGCTCTATGCCCGGGCGGATGGCACGGTTCTCGACCCGCTGGGAACGGGACTGGAAGATCTGGCGGCGCACCACGTGCGCTTCGTCGGCGAGGCGGAGGAGCGCATTCGCGAGGACTACCTGCGCATACTGCGCTTCTTCCGCTTTACCGCGTGGTATGGGCACGATCTCGACCCTGACGGGTTGGCGGCGTGTGCCGAGAATATCGCCGGAATAGAGACGCTTTCGCGCGAACGCCTCGGCGGCGAGATGCGCAAATTGCTGGCCGCGCCCGATCCCGTGCACGCGGTGGCGGCGATGGCTCAATGCGGGGTTCTCACGGCCGTGCTGCCCGGCACGGATGCGACAGCGCTCGGGCCGCTCGTCCATCTCGAGGATCGCCCCGCCGATCCGATCCGCAGGCTGGCGGCGATTGGCGGCGAAGGGGTCGCCGAGCGGCTGCGCCTGTCGAAAAAGGACACAAGGCAGCTCGAGGCTCTGCGCGCCTCGCTGTCCGACAGTGATGACGCGGCGGTCCTTGGCTATCGGCTCGGGGCAGAGACCGGGGCCGATGCGTTTTTGCTGCGCCATGCGCTGATGGGGCAGGAGATGCCGGACGGCTGGCAAAACAGGGTCTATTTCGGCGCAAAACAGCGATTTCCGCTGCAAGCGCGAGACCTGATGCCCCGCTATGAAGGCAAGGCGCTGGGAGATATGCTGAAGACGCTAGAGGCGCGCTGGATCGCCTCCGGATTTACGCTGACGCGCGAGGATCTGCTCGCCGCGCTTTGAACCGAGCCGCAATCGACTATATCGGGAGGGGAAAGAGAGACTCATGTTCGATCCCTTCTCCCCCGCCGAAGGCGCCCCGCCGCGCCAGCTTGGCGCCTTCTTCCGCTGGTGCCTAAAGGGCAGCTGGGGCGCGATTGCCGTGGCCAGCTTTGGGACGACCATCGCCGGCGTGATGGAGGTCGTCTCCGCCTGGCTTCTGGGTCAGGTGATCGACGCGGCGCTCAACAGCGACCGCGCCGCTGTGATCGGGGCCAATGTCGGCCTGCTGGTCCTGTTCGTCGCGTTCTTCCTGCTGATCCGCCCCCTGACCTTCGGGATCAGCTCCGCCACCAACAACCTGCTGATCAGCCCCAATGTGATGCCGCTGGTGCTGTCGCGCCTGCATCGCTGGACGATGGGCCAATCGGTCACCTTCTTCGACAACGACTTCGCCGGGCGCATCGCGCAGAAACAGATGCAGACCGCGCGCGCCGTCACCGATACCGTCACGGAGATCATCAATACCGGGCTCTTCGCGCTGGCCTCGATCGTCGGCTCGCTGATCGTTCTGGCGCAGATCGACCGCTGGGGCGCCGTGGGTCTCGTGTTCTGGACCTTCGGACTCTACCTGATCATCCGCCTCTTCTTGCCGCATATCCGCGGACGCTCGCGCGAGCGGGCTTCGGCGCGGGCGATGGTGACGGGGCAGGTCGTCGACACGGTCACCAATATCAAGACGGTGAAGCTGTTTGCCCATGCCGAGCACGAGGATCGCGCGGCGCTGGAGGCGATGCAGAAGTTTCGCCAGAAGACCTATTCCTTCGGCATGGTCCAAAGCCTCTATCGCGTGGTGCAGATGGCCTATGCCGGGATCGTTCCGGTGATGCTGGTGGGCGGCGCGATCTGGCTATGGTCGCAGGGCGAGGCCACCGCCGGGGCCATCGCGACCTCCGGAGCCATCGCGATCCGGCTGTCGCAGATGTCGGGCTGGGTGAGCCAGGCGCTGATGTCCGTCTGGACCCATATCGGCGAGGCCGAGGACGGGATGCGGACGCTTGCGCATATGCACGACCTGACCGATGCGCCCGATGCCCGCACGCTGCGCCATGTGGAAGGTGAGATCCAGTTCGACAATGTCGATTTCGCCTATGGACGCCGCAGCGGCGGGATCGCGGATATCAATCTGACGATCGCGGATGGCGAGCGGATCGGGATCGTCGGGGCTTCGGGTGCGGGGAAATCGACGCTCGTGGCGCTGCTTCTTAGGCTCTATGACCCCGAAAAAGGGTCTATTCTGATCGACGGGCAGAAAATTCGCGAGGTCACGCAGGAGAGCCTGCGCCGCAATATCGCGATGGTCACGCAGGAAACGGCGATGTTCAATCGCTCGGCGCGGGAGAACATCCTTTACGGCAAGCCCGACGCCACCGAGGAGGAGATGATCGCCGCCGCGAAGCAGGCCGAGGCGGACCACTTCATTCGCGGCCTCGCCGATCACGAAGGCAATCGCGGCTACGACGCCAAGCTGGGCGAGCGTGGGGTGAAGCTGTCGGGCGGCCAGCGCCAGCGGATCGCCCTTGCCCGCGCCTTTCTGAAGAACGCGCCGATCCTCGTGCTGGACGAGGCGACCTCGGCGCTCGATTCCGAGGTGGAGGCTCAGATTCAAAGCGCGCTGCACCGGGTGATGGCGGGCAAGACCGTGCTGGCGATTGCCCACCGCCTCAGCACCATTGCCGAGATGGACCGGATCGTGGTGCTGGAGGAAGGCCGGATCGTCGAGCAGGGCAGCCATGACGAGCTGCTGGCGATGAACGGGCTCTACGCGCGCTACTGGGCACGTCAGTCCGGCGGCTTCCTGACCTGCGATGACGCGGAGGATGCGGCGGAATAGGGTCTTTTCTGACCCGCGCCGCGCAGCTAGAGAAGGCGCATGACCTACGAAATCGAGCGACTGTCCCTGCATGCCGACGGCGTGACCCATGGCCCCGAGGGGACCGTGCATGTCGCCATGGCGCTTCCCGGTGAGGTGGTCGAGGGCGAGGTGGTCGATGGCCGCATCGCGCAGCCGAAAATCGTGACGCCCTCGCCCGAGCGCGTCAAAGCGCCCTGCCCGCATTACCGTTCCTGCGGGGCCTGTTCGATGCAGCATGCATCCGAGGCGTTCACCGCCGAATGGAAGATGGACGTGGTACGTCAGGCGCTGGCCGCGCGGAACCTGCCCGTGCCGGAGATGACCATCGCGACCTCCCCGCTGAATTCCCGCAGGCGGGCGACGCTTTCGGGACGGCGCACGAAGAAGGGCACCTTGGTCGGGTTTCACGCCCGCGCCTCGGACACGGTCGTCGAGATACCGAACTGTCTGATCCTGCGGCCCGAACTGCTGGCCGCGATCCCGATGCTGCATGAGGCGACCGCGATTGCAGGCTCGCGCAAAGGCGAAATCGCCTTCACCCTGACACTGTCGGGAGCCGGGCTGGAACTCGCGGCACAGGGCGGAAAAGACCCTGATACGGCCCAATTCGAGGCTTTGTCGGGTCTGGCGCGCAGCCACGATCTCGCCCGGCTCAGCTGGAACGGACAGGTCGTCGCGGGGCGGCGACCGGCGATCCAGCAATTCGGCAAGGCCAAGGTCGTGCCGCCGCCGGGCGCGTTTCTGCAAGCGACCCATCACGGCGAAGCGGTGCTGACCGCCTTCGCGAAAGCGGCGATTGGCAACGCGAAAAAGGTGGCCGATCTGTTCGCGGGCTGCGGCACCTTCTCGCTGCCGCTGGCCGAACTGGCCGAGGTCCACGCGGTCGAAGGGGTCGCGGCGATGACCGAGGCGCTCGATCAGGGCTGGCGTCAGTCGCAGGGCCTGCACCGGGTCTCCACCGAGGCGCGCGATCTGTTCCGCCGTCCGCTTCTGCCCGACGAGCTGGCGAAGTTCGACGCGGTGGTGATCGACCCGCCGCGGGCTGGCGCGCAGGCGCAGATCGCCGAGATCGCGGCGTCGAAGCTCAAGCGCCTCGTCCATGTCTCCTGCAACCCGGTCACCTTCGCACGCGACGCAGAGACGCTGATCGCGGCGGGCTTCACGCTCGACAAGCTGCTGGTCGTGGATCAATTCCGGTTTTCCGCTCATGTGGAGCTTGCGGCCCTTTTCACCCGCTAGATGCGACGGCGAAAATCGGGTAGAAAGACTGCAAAACAGCAGTCTCCGAATACAGGCCGAACATGAACCGTCGAACCCTCCTCTTGGGCGGATGCGCCCTTGCCACGCTGGCCGCCTGTGGCGATTCCAGCAAATTCAAATCCTATAACGGCCCCGCCGTGACTCAGATCCAGCTCTTCAAGTCGCAGCGGATGATGTATCTGCTGCATGGCGACGAGGTGCTGGAGAAGTACAAGGTGGGCCTTGGCGGCGATCCGGTCGGGCCGAAGCGGTTCGAGGGCGACGGCAAGACCCCGGAAGGGCTCTATTACATCAACCGTCGCAATCCGAACTCGGCCTATTACCTGTCGATCGGCATCAGCTACCCGAATCCGCAGCAGGTGGCCTTCGCGGAATCGCAGGGCAAGAAGGCGGGCGGCGATATCTTCATCCATGGCCGCGACGGGAAGAACAAAGGCAAGGGTCGCGACTGGACCGCGGGCTGCATCGCGGTGAAGGACAAGGAAATCCGCGACATCTACGCGATGGTCCGCGACGGCACGCCGATCTTCATCTTCCCCTGATCGCAGCGTCCCCCCGGAAATGACAAAGGGCCCCACGTGGGGCCCTTTTTGCTTGCGGCGGGTCTTCGGCTCAGTTGCCGGTGACCATCGTCCACCAGATCTTGCCGGACGGCTCCTGATACCACGAGAAGCCCATCTGCGTCGCCGCAGGGTTCAGGATCACGTCGCGCGTATCGGCGACCTTCATCCAGGCCGAGAGGGTTTCCATCTCGGTCTCGTAGGTCTCGGAGATATTCTCGCCCAGAACCTGCCCCGGATAGCCGGCGCGCTGCGCCCGGCTCAGCGGCGAGGAGCCGTCGGAGCCCCAGTGCCACGGACGGTTCTGCACGGCCATGTCCTTGGAATGGGCCAGCGCCGCCGTGGTGAGCGCGTCGTTCAGCACCAGCGGTGCGGCACCGCGCGCCGAACGCAGGCTGTTCACGGATTCCAGCACGCGCTGCGGGATCACGGAGCGATCGCTCGCGGTGATGTTGTAGACTTTCGGCAGCGGCAGGCCATCGGGCCCGAGCTTGGGCTGCGTGTCGGTCGGCTGGCAAGCCGCCAGAGCCACAATCGCGGAGACCGCAAATACAGAAGCGCGCAACATCTTTGGTCCGTCCCTCGTTAAAACGTCAATCTGCATTACACGCTTGTCCCCAGCCGCGCAAACCCCTCTGTCGCTTTGCGGGCACATCCCCGCCAGTTTGATTTGCCGCCGCCGCGCGATCACATTATATTTATCGTAATTGACCCCGTCGCGAACCCGGAGCCTGAGATGTCCCATACGCGCAAGCCCTTCGATCGCCGCGCCTTCCTTGGCGCCGCCGCCTGCCTTGGTGCGGGGCTCGCGCTGCCCGCCCGCGCGCAAACGCCCGATTACGGTCAGGAGCAGTTCGAAACGAATGCCTTTACCAACCAGCGCCGCAATATTTCGAGCTTCCAGAACCGCGACTGGCAACCCTACTTCTCGAACCTCCGCGGTGGGGCGATCCTCGTGGATACCCATTCGCGGGCTTTGCATTACTGGTCGGCGGATCAGTCGATCTACCGTCTCTATCCGACTTCGGTGCCGGTCTCGGAAGAGCTGACGCGGCGCGGCCGGACCTCGGTGATCCGCAAGGTCGAAGGGCCGAGCTGGGCGCCGACCCCCTCGATGAAGAAGCGCAATCCGGAATGGCCCGATTACGTGCCGCCGGGCCCCGATAACCCGCTGGGGACCCATGCGCTCTATCTGTCGTGGCGCTATTACCGGATCCACGGCACGCATGACACGCGCAAGATCGGCCGCAAAAGCTCGAACGGCTGCATTGGTCTTTACAACGAACATATCCAGGAGCTGTTCGGCTTCGCGAAGATCGGCACGCAGGTGCTGCTGATCTGAGCCACGCCACCCATCGGACAAAGTAAAACCCCCGGGACTACGCAGTCCCGGGGGTTTTCAATTCATGGGACAGCGATCAGTGGTTACCACCTTTGCCGCCGCCATGGCCGGACCCGCCGCCCTTGCCGCCGCCCGAACCACCAGCGCCGCTGCCCGAACCCGAACCGCCGCCAGTGCCGCCGCCCGAACCCGAACCGCCCGCCAAGCCGTCGAGCTTGCCATGGGCGCTTCGTACCATGACGCCGAGCATCTCATCCTCGCCGGGCGTATCGATGGATTTCACGAGGTTATCCTCGTGCTCTTGGTTGTAAATCACGTCATCCTCGGTCGCCCACGGGTTTGCGTGCCCGGCCCAGGAAGCGCCAGCATAGAGAGCCGCCAAGGCGACCAGTCCCATAGTCTTGAGCATTCTCTTTCCTTTCTGCTCTGAGCGTCCCGGTCGTTGCCGGTCCGCAGGGTACGCCTTCACGGCGATCCCTTGCCCCCGCGTCAGAACTTATAAGAAAAGACACTCACGAATCTGTGAGGCAGGACGTCGCAGATCGCGACAGTTTTATCAGTCGATCCAACCGGCGAGGTTTTCTCCGACCACCTCCATCAGCGCCTTGATGTGCAGATCGTCATCGTTGAGGCAGGGGACATAGGTGAATTTCTCACCGCCCGCGTGCTCGAACGCCTCGCGGATTTCGCCGTTGATCTCTTCGAGCGTCTCGATGCAATCCGCGCTGAAGGCGGGCGAGATCACTGCGATGTTCTTCTTGCCCTGCTTCGCCAGCTCCGCGACATGCTCGACCGTGTAGGGCTTGAGCCATTCCTCGGTGCCGAAGACCGACTGGAAAGTCGTGTCGATCCCGTCCTTGTCCCAGCCGAGCCGTTCACGCAGCAGGCGCGAGGTCTTCTGGCACTGGCAATGGTAGGGGTCGCCTTCCATCAGATAGCGCTTGGGCATCCCGTGATAGGAGGCGACCAGCACGTCGGGCTTCTCGTCGAGCGTGGCATAGACCCGCTCCACCGATTGCGCGAGCGCGTCGATATAGGAGGGCTTGTCGAAATATTCCGGCGCGACGCGCGCGGCGGGCTGGCGCTTTTGCTTCATCAGCGCGCGGAAGAACTGATCGTTCGCGGTGGCCGAGGTGGCGCCTGCGTATTGCGGGTAAAGCGGCAGGAACAGGATCTTCTCGCAGCCCTGCGCGACCATCCGGTCGACGACGGACTGGGTCGAGGGATTGCCGTAGCGCATGCAGTAATCGACGACGACGTCCTGACCGTAGCGCGCCGAGACCGCGTCGCGCAGCTTCGCGACCTGCTGCTTGGTGATCGTCATCAGGGGGCTCTCGCCCGCCTCGTTGTTCCAGATCGTTTTGTAGTTCGCGCCCGAGCTGAAGGGCCGCTTCGACAGGATGATGAGTTGCAGCAGCGGCTGCCATTTCCACGCCGGGTAATCGATCACGCGCCGGTCCGAGAGGAACTCGTTCAGATAGCGGCGCATCGACCAGTAATCGGTGTTGTCCGGGGTTCCGAGATTGGCGACGAGCAGACCGATCTTCGCTTCCTTGACGGGCGGGTGATCGGCGGGGGCATGGGCAAGGCGCGGATTTGCGGCGTTGGTCATCGTGTCACTGTCCTGTCGTCATTTATCGCGGAACTTCCACCCGACTTAACGGGTTTCCCGATCTGTGCCAATGCGGCCTATTCAACCGGGACAGGATCACTTACGGTCTTCACATGGCAATGGATGACATGACCGGGAAAAAACCGGCCCCGCCCGCTCTCGACCCGTCGCGAGACGCGTTGTTCCTAGATTTCGACGGATGTCTGGTGGACATAGCGCCCCGCCCGGATGCGGTGATCGTGCCGCAAAATCTGCCGCGTTTGCTCGAACAACTCTCGGAGGCGCTCAATGGGGCGCTGGCGGTTGTCTCGGGGCGATCCCTGCACGAGCTGGAACGTTTTCTCGACGGGTTCGACGGGTTGATGGTCGGCTCCCACGGCTCGGAAGCGCGCGGAATGGAGCCGCCGATGGCCGAGACCCCACAACATCTGGGCGCGGTCAAAGAGGATCTGGCCGGGTTCGCTCAGGACCACGATCTCATTTTTGAAGACAAGAGCCACGGCGCCGCGATCCACTTCCGCTCCAACCCCGCCAAGCAAGGCAAAGTGGAAGCCTTCACCGAAGAGCTGACCGCGCGCTATGACGGCTTCACGATCCAGCCCGCGAAAATGGCGGTCGAAATTCGCCCCGAGGGGTTCTCGAAGGATGGCGCCTTGGCGATCCTGTCAGACCTCGTGCAGTTCGGCGGCCGCAATCCGGTCTATGCGGGCGACGACACGACCGACGAGCCCGCATTGGCTTGGGCAGAGGCGCATGGCGGCTTCGGCATCAAGGTCGGTGACGGAGAGAGCGTCGCGCGCTATCACCTTGACGAACCGATGGATGTGCGCGCCTGGCTCGCCGCTGCCGTGGCACGCTGAATGAGGAACGACGAATGGGCCGCCTGATCTGCATCTCCAACCGCATTCCCACCGGGGCCAATCCCTCGGGCGGGCTGGTCGTGGCGCTTGGCGATGTGCTGGAGGAGACCGGCGGCATCTGGATCGGCACCTCGGGCGAGATCGCCGACACGCCTGCCGCAGAGTTGCGCGAGATCGAGGGTGGGCCGTTCAGACGCTACTGCTTCGATCTGACTCAGGAAGAGCAGGACAACTATTACGCGGGCTATTCGAATTCGGTGCTCTGGCCGCTATTCCACGGCCGCGCCGACCTGATGGATATCCATCAGGAATATCTGGGCGTCTACAAGCAGGTGAACCGGCGGATCGCGAAGCTCGTGGCGCCGTTCCTGAAACCCGACGACCGGATCTGGGTGCAGGATTACCATCTGCTGCCGCTGGCCTACGAGCTGCGCCTGATGGGCGTGACCAATCCCATCGGCTTCTTCCTGCACACGCCTTTCCCCGGCCCGACCGCGATGCAGGCCCTGCCCAACGGGCGCGAGGTCTGCCAGTGGATCGCGAATTACGACCTCGTGGGCCTTCAGGCAGAGCGCGACGTGCGCGCCTGCCTCCACTCGATGATCGAGATCGCCGACGCCTCCAATCTGGGCGCGGGCTACGTGCACCTCTCGCCTCGCCAATGCCGGATCGCCGCCTTCCCGATTTCTATCGATGCGCGCGAGTTTCAGGAACTGGCGGAGACCGAGTTCGATAAGCTGCCCGCCGGGATCGTGAAGGATCATCGCCGGCTGATGATCGGCGTCGACCGGCTGGATTATTCCAAAGGTGTGCCGCATCGCTTCCGCGCCTTCGGCGAGTTTCTAGAGCGGCACGAGGACTGGCATCGTTACGTCTCGCTCTTGCAGATCTCGCCGCCGACCCGCGAGGGCGTGCAGGCCTATGACGATATCCGCGAAGAGACCGAGCATCTTTCGGGCCGCATCAACGGCCAGTTCGCCGACATTCAGTGGGTCCCGATCCGCTTCATCAACCGGGCGGTGCCGCGCGAAGTGCTGGCGGGGCTTTACCGCGCCTCGCATGTGGCCCTCGTGACGCCGCTGATGGACGGGATGAACCTCGTCGCGAAGGAATTCATCGCGGCCCAGAACCCCGACGATCCCGGCGTTCTGATGCTGTCGCAATTCGCGGGCGCGGCTGAACAGATGGATGCGGCGCTGATGGTCAATCCGCACGATCCCGAGCAGGTCGCCACCTCGATGCTGACCGCGCTGATGATGTCGCGCGGAGAGCGGCGGGAACGCTATCGGTCCCTGATGGAGGGGCTGACCACCTATGACGTGCATTGGTGGTCGAAGTCCTTCCTCGACGCGCTAGGCTGAGCCGGGCTTGTCGCCGCTCGGGTGCTCGGTGGTGCCCAGCGCATCGGCGAGCCGCTGTGCCGCGGACCCCGGACGCAACGGTTTCTGCTGATCGGGATGCGGCTTCCAGCCGGTGAGCCAGACCATGTCGAAGGTCGCGCGCACCCGGCCATCGGGCTCCTGATAGGTCTCGATATACAGCCGCAGCGCCTCGGTCAGCACATCGCGGCGCAGGAAGCGACGATCGCGGGCGGCAAGCGCATTGGTCTCGCCCATCGCGCGCAGGTCCGACAGCAGCCGCAGCGGCGTCTCGTAGGTCACCTTGCGCGTCACCGCATCGGCCACCGGCAGCGCCAGCCCCGCCCGCTGGATCAGCGCGCCGAGATCGCGAATTTCACCCATCGGCACGATCCGCGGGCTCAGGCCTCCGGTGATCGCGGCCTCGGCCTGCGCCAGCGCCGCGCGCAGCTCATTGAGTGTCTGACCGCCGAACATCACGCCGATGAACAGCCCGTCGGGTTTCAACGCGCGCGACGCCTGCACCATCTGCCCGACCGGATCATTCGCCCAATGCAGACAGAGCGCGTGGACCACCAGATCATGCGCGCCTTCCTCCAGATCGAGCACATCCGTATCGGCCACGATCTTCGCCTCGGGAAGAATTTCGCGCCACGGCTCGGGAAAAGCGGCGATCAGGGCTGGCTCCGTAAAGGTTCTGTTAACCTCTTGCAGCCTTTCCTCAAGTTCAGCCGCCGCGTCCTCGTGCAGAAACAGTTCGGGCGCACGGGCGGCGCGAAATCTATGGCGCTCGAGCGCCTCGCGGTCGGTCAGAAGGGGCGGCGTATCCATGGCAGAAACCCTTAACGAGGTTCGGAGCCGGATGCTAGCGGCGGGACGTCTGGGATTGCGCGCGCTCTTCCCGACGCGCTGCATCGCCTGCGGCGACGCGGTCGGCACGGATTTCGGGCTCTGCGGTGCGTGCTGGTCCGAGGCCACTTTCGCGCGCGGCACGGTCTGCGACGCCTGCGGCACGCCCCTTCCGGGCGAAAGCGACACGGCCATCCTTTGCGATGATTGCCTCACCCATCCGCGGCCATGGGCTCAGGGGCGTACGGTGATGCATTACGCGGGCACCGGGCGCGATCTGGTGCTGGCGCTGAAACATGGCGACCGGCTCGATCTGGTGCCGCCGCTGGCCGACTGGATGGCGCGTGCTGCCGCGCCGCTGCTGACGCCCGACACGCTGATCGCGCCGATCCCTCTGCATCGGCTGCGGCTGCTGCGACGACGCTACAATCAGGCGGCGGAACTGGCGCGCGCGCTGGCCCGGCGCACCGGCCACGACTACTGCGCCGATCTCTTCACCCGCGCCCGCCCGACGTCGAGCCAGAAGGGCAAAACTCGCGATGAGCGGCACGCCAATCTCGACGGCGCGATCACCGTCACGCCGCGCCACGCCGCGCTACTGCAGCGGCGTCCGCTCCTGATCGTCGATGATGTTATGACCTCGGGGGCCACGCTTTCCGCCGCGACGGAGGCGGCGTTGAGCGCAGGTGCAGAGCCGATCTGCACTGTGACACTGGCACGCGTTGCGAAGGCACCCTAAATCCCTATAGTCTCGCAGACCAAAGGGAATTGAGAATGAAACGCGTCGAAATCTACGTCACCAGCACCTGCCCCTTCTGCATCATGGCCAAGCGCCTGTTGGACAAGAAGGGCATCTCCTACGAGGAAACCGATGTCGGCCGCGAGCCGCAACTGCGCGCCGCGATGACCCAGCGCGCCAATGGCCGCCGGACCGTCCCGCAGATCTTCATCGGCGACGAGCCGATCGGCGGCTGCGACGAGCTGCATGCGCTCGAACATTCGGGCAAGCTCGATCAGATGCTGGCGAGCTGACGCGATGAAGGCGGCGCTCGTTCAGCTTTCGGTCACGGATGATCCGGCACAGAACCTGCCGGTCACGCTCGACTTCATCCGCGATGCCGCGTCGAAAGGTGCGCAGCTGATCGCGACGCCGGAATGCACCAATCTGATCTCGTCGGATCGCGCCCATCAGAACGCAGTCCTGCATCACGAGCATCACGACCCGACGCTGGAGGCGCTTTGCAACGAGGCAGAGCGCCTTGGCGTCTATATCCTGATCGGCTCGCTCTGCCTGAAATCCGGAGACGATGCGCGCTTCGCCAATCGCTCCTTCCTGATCGGGCGCAAGGGCAATATCAAAGCCCGCTACGACAAGATCCACATGTTCGACGTGGACGTATCCGAGACCGAACGCTACCGCGAATCCGAGGCTTACCGCCCCGGGCGCGAGGCGGTGCTGGGCGCTACGAAATACGCCCAGCTGGGCCTGTCGGTCTGCTACGACCTGCGCTTCCCGCATCTCTACCGGACGCTGGCGCAGGCCGGGGCGCAGGTGCTGACGATCCCGGCGGCGTTCAACGACACGACCGGGGCCGCCCATTGGGAGGTTCTGGTGCGTGCCCGCGCAATCGAGAATACCTGCTTCGTGCTGGCGCCCGCGCAATGCGGCACCCATGCCGCGCATGGCGGTCGGCCGCGCAAGACCTGGGGCCATTCGCTGGCGGTCGATCCGTGGGGCAAGGTGCTGGCCGATGGCGGTACCGAGCCCGGCGTGACGCTCGTCGATCTCGATCTCGATCAGGTGGACGCGGTGCGCTCGCGCCTGCGTTCCCTTTTCCATGACCGGAGCTTCGAAGCGCCGTGAGCACCCCGCCCGAGAACGATCCGCTTGCCGCGACGCTGTTCGCCGAGGTCTTCATGGCAGATCAGCTGGCGCGCAACGTGGTGAGCCGTGCCCTCCCGAAGGGCATGGAAATCTCGCATTTCTCGGTGCTCAACCTGCTGGCCCATATCAACGAGGAACGCACGCCCGCCCAACTGGCCGAGGCGCTGCATGTGACCCGCGGTGCGATGACCAACACGCTCGCCAAGCTGGAATGGGCGGGACATGTGCATATCCGGCCCGACTGGGACGATGCGCGGCGCAAATGGGTGTCGCTCTCGCCCTCCGGCAGGCGGGCGCGCGATGCGGCGCTGGCCTCGCTGATGCCGATCATCGGGGGGATCGTGCGCGATCTCGGCCCCGATAAGGTCCGCGCCACCCTGCCGGTTCTGCGCGAATTGCGCGCCCGCCTCGGCCAGGCCTGAACGCGGCAGGGGCGCTGCCCCTCTGGCCTGCGGCCATTCACCCCGGGATATTTCCGCCAAGCCGAAATCCGGCTCTTCGCTCTTGTTCAAATGTCCCCGGGGGGCGCGGTGGGGCAGCGCCCCTTTTCATCATCGGCACAAACGAAAAGACCCCGCCGTTTCGCACGGCGGGGCAAGGCGCGTGCCGAGGAGCGGCCCTCGGCACCGGCGGTAACTTCTAATTCTTGAGAGAGGGCTGAGCCTCAGTTCATCTCGGCGCGGATCTGCTGGCGCAGCAGGTCGATCGGGACCTGTTTGCCATCGCGCTTGAACGTCCAGTAGGTCCAGCCATTGCAGCTCGGCGCACCTTCGAGATGGGCGCCGACCTGATGGATCGAGCCTTTCACGTCGTCGCCGATCAGCGTGCCATCGGCGCGGACCTTGGCCTTGTGCCGACCGTTGAGCGAGTAGAGCTCTTCGCCCGGGCGCAGCATCCCACGTTCGACTAGCTGGCCGAAGGGCACACGCGGTTCGGCGCGTTTCGACGTGGAAACTTCGAGGGCTTCCTTGTCGAATTTGCGGATCTTGGCGAGGCGCTTGAGCGCGACTTCGCGATACGCTTCTTCGCGCTCGATACCGATGAAATCGCGGCCGAGCATCTTCGCCACGGCGCCGGTCGTGCCGGTGCCGAAGAACGGGTCGAGGATCACGTCGCCGGGATTGGTGGTGCCGACGAGGACACGATGCAGCAGCGCCTCGGGCTTTTGGGTCGGGTGGGCTTTCTCGCCGTTCGCATCCTTCAGACGCTCGCCGCCATTGCAGATCGGGATCACCCAGTCGGAGCGCATCTGCACGCCTTCGTTGAGCGATTTCAGCGCCTCGTAATTGAAGGTGTATTTCGCGCCTTCGGATTTCGACGCCCAGATCAGCGTTTCATGCGCGTTGGTCAGGCGCTTGCCGCGGAAGTTCGGCATCGGGTTCGACTTGCGCCACACGACGTCGTTGAGAATCCAGAAGCCCTGGTTCTGCAGCTCTGCGCCCATGCGGAACACGTTGTGATAGGAGCCGATCACCCACATCGCGCCATTCGGCTTGAGGATGCGGCGCGCGGCCTTCAGCCAGTCTCGGGTGAAATTGTCGTAATGCGCGAAGGAGCCGAACTGGTCCCACGCGTCATCGACCGCGTCGACCTTGGAATTATCGGGGCGGTGCAGATCACCGCGCAACTGTAGATTGTAGGGCGGATCGGCGAAGATCAGGTCCACACTGTCCTCGGGCAGCGAGTTCATCATCTCGATGCAATCGCCATCCAGAATTTCGTTCAGGGGCAGCGCATTGCGCACCACCGGAGTCTTGGTCTTTGCCATTTTTAGCCTCTTAACTGCCCGCCTCAGGGCCCAATATCTGGGAGCCGGCTTTGTGCCGATCTATGGCTACAAAAATGAGTCAAAGGCGATTCATCGTCAATTTCTTTTTTGAATCAAGGGGTTATATAATTAGCTTGGCACAAGATATTGTGGACCGGCTTGAAGCTTCGTCTATGAACGGGGGTGACCCCTAAATCTAGAAGCGCCTGCAGATGGTCCTTGGTCGGGTAGCCCGCATTCCGCTCCCAGCCGTAGCCCGGATACTGTTGCGCCAAATCCACCATGAGCAAATCGCGGGCCTCTTTCGCGAGGATCGAGGCCGCCGCGATCGACAAAGATCTGGCATCGCCCTTCACGATCGGTTCGCTGGACAACTTAAGGTCGCGCGGCACGCGGTTACCGTCGACGAGGACATGATCGGCGGTGCGGGCCAGCCCTTCGACCGCGCGGCACATCGCGAGATGCGAGGCTTGGTAGATATTGAGTTCGTCGATTTCCTCGACGCTGGCATGGGCCACGCAGCACTCGGCGCAGTCCATGATCTGCGCGGCCAGATCGGCGCGGCGCTTTGCGGTGAGCTTCTTCGAGTCGTTGAGCCCTTCGGGAATATGGGCGGGATCGAGAATAACCGCCGCTGCCGTCACCGGACCGCAAAGCGGGCCGCGGCCCACCTCGTCCACGCCTGCAACGATTGTCAGGCCGCGCGCGAAGGCGGCTTCTTCGAAAGAGAAATCGGGGTTCTGTGCCATGAGTTCGGAATGCCCCGGAACGGCAGGTCTGTTCAATGAAAAAGCGGGGACCCGAAGGCCCCCGCGCTGCTCGACGACGCTCTTATGGCGTCTGCCGCATGGCTTAACGCCGGCTGAGACGGATGCCGCGATCTTCCAGACAGTTGCTGCCGTAGACTTTCTCGACGCCGTGACGGCCGGTCTTCATCGTGAAGGCGCAGTTGGCGGGCAGGCGGCGTTCGGTGCGGCGATCAAGGCAGGAGGCGGAAACCACCTCGCCCCAGCCGCGGCGGGTCTTCACGCGCTGCACGCATTGCGCGGGCAGACGGATGCGGTCGCGGTCATGGCTATAGCGGCGGTGGTCGCGGTCGTAACGCTCCTGCGCGCGCTGGCGGCGGGCCTCGGCTTCGCGGCGCTCGCGCTCGCGGCGTTCGCGCTCCAGACGGCGCTGGCGGTCCTGCCAGCTCTCGTAGCGCGGCTGCGCCTTCTTCGCCTTGTGATCCTGCTTGTTCATCCCGTCGAGGAGCAGCGCGGCAGCCCCGACCCCAAGCAGGATGCTCAGCGCCTGACGGTCCTTCTTGCCCAGCGCGGCGGCGGGCGTAGCACTGATCGCGACGGAGCCCAGCGCGAGGGCGAGGGCGGTGATGGCGGCGGTGGCCTTGGTCTTGAGGCTCATGGCTTCGGTCCTTTCACTCGGCAGCCCGGAAGGCCGCATGACGTCGATGAACCGAGATTGGGCCGAGGGGCGAAAGTCAGGCAATAACGGCCCCCTGCTATCGGATAACAGACCGCCCAACCCCCTTTGGCTATTGAATAACACGGGTATTGCGCGCAGCGTGTTCCACATGAAACACGCAGTCCTCATATTGGCGTTTCTCGCCTCTGCCTCGGCCGCGCAGGCCGAGTGCTATGCCGATTACAAGGCCAAGCGCGACAACCCGTTGCAGCTGCAATACGGGGTGGCGCAGGTCTCGGACTCGGCCTGTTCGAAACAGGCGGCGGCGCGCGAATTGGCGCCGAAGCTGAAAGCCGATGGGTGGACCTTGCTGACGGTTCTCTCCACATTCGGCCCCGATGGCTTGGAGCAAAGGAAGGCCAGTGCCGGACAATATTTCCTCCGTTACTGATAGTTTACGACTCGGCTCGCGCGCGGTTGTGGGCGGGATCGTGGCCGTGGTCGCGATTCTTGCCGTGGCCGCGGTGCTGTTGTTCGCGAACCTGCCGAATGCGGATGCGTTCAACGCGCGGGTCGAGCAGATCTTCGTGCAGAACGACAATCTGACCTCACAAGCCGAGATCAAGCTGCTGGAGGTGCTGGCGCAGTCGGGCACCGCGTTCTCGGACGTGCTGGCGAATTACCGGGTGATCATCTTCATCCTGCTGATCTTCGCCGCCGCCCTTCTGATCGCGACGATCGTCTTCCTTCTGCTCCTGATCGCGCTGAACAAGCGGATGACCGAGATTCGCCGCGCCGGGATCGAAGTGCAGTCCTTACGCATCCTGCGGGGCGAAAATGCGGTCATGCTTAACGATATGGGCTTTACGCTGACCCCGGCCGCGATCGAGACGCTGTCGGTGCTGGCGGAAGCGCGGATGGATGACGACATCCTCACCGGCGCGCAGATCGAGGCGATGATCTCGGGCCGGGACGAGGCCGATTGCGACGAGGCGGCCGGTGCCACAAGGATAAAACGGCTGCGCGACAGCCTCGGGAATCAGCTCGTCAGCGAGCTTCTCGTGCGCAACATTTCCCGCAAAGGCTATGCACTTAGCGTGGCCAAGGATGCGATCCGGGTCGACTGATCCGGTTGCGCCACTGTCACATGCGCCCTATATCGCAGGGTCTGTTGACCCGAGGGAGAGCCATGTCCGACACGCCCTTCTACCTGATCGACGAGGCGCGCCTGCGCGAGAACATGCGCAAGATCGAGCGTCTGCGCGAACGCTCCGGCGCGAAAGCCCTGCTGGCGCTGAAATGTTTCGCGACCTGGTCGGCCTTCGACATCATGAAGCCCTATATGGATGGCACGACCTCCAGCTCGCTGTTCGAGCTGCATCTGGGGCGTGAGAAATTCGGCAAGGAAACCCATGCCTATTCGGTCGCCTGGGCCGATCACGAGATCGACGAGGCCATCGGTTACGCCGACAAGATCATCTTCAACTCGCTAAGCCAGCTGGATCGCTTCGGCGACAAGGCTGCGCATATCGAGCGTGGTCTGCGTCTGAACCCGCGGTTTTCGACCTCCGGTTTCGATCTGGCCGACCCGGCACGGCCGTTCTCGCGTCTGGGCGAATGGGATGCAGAGCGGCTGGAGGCGGCGATGGACCGCATCTCGGGCGTGATGATCCACTACAATTGCGAGAACGCCGATTTCGCGCTGTTCGATCATCAGCTTTCGCGGATCGAAGCCGAGTTCGGCGATATCCTGAAACGTCTGAAATGGGTCAGCCTCGGCGGCGGCATCCATTTCACCGGCGACGATTACCCGCTCGACGCGCTCGCCGACCGGCTCAAGAAATTCTCCGAGGATTTCGACGTGCAGGTCTATCTCGAGCCCGGCGAGGCGTCGATCACGCAGACCGCCTCGCTCGAGGTGACGGTGCTCGACATTCTCGACAACGGCAAGAAGATCGCCATCGTCGACAGCAGCATCGAGGCGCATATGCTCGACCTGCTGATCTATCGTGAGACCGCCAAGCTGCCGCAGCAGGGCGAGTTTGAGTATCAGATCGCGGGCAAGACCTGCCTCGCGGGCGACATCTTCGGCGAAGCGCGGTTCGACAAACCGCTCGAAATCGGCGACCGTATCTCGATTGCGGATGCCGCTGGTTACACGATGGTCAAGAAGAACTGGTTCAACGGCGTGGCGATGCCCGCCATCGCCATCCGCCGCGAAAATGGGAACATCGACCGGATTCGCGACTTCACCTATGAGGATTATCGCGCCTCATTGTCCTGAGGGCCCACAAGAGCCCCCTTCCCCTGTCCGCAGAAAAAGGAGACAGCCGAAGTGAAAAAGAACGTGCTCATCATCGGAGCGGGCGGCGTCGCCCAGGTCGTGGCGCATAAATGCGCGCAGAATAACGACATCCTTGGCGACCTGCATATCGCCTCGCGCACCAAATCGAAATGCGATGCCATCATCGACAGCGTGCGTGAAAAGGGCGCGATGAAGGTGGACGGCACGTTCGAGGCGCATGAGGTGGATGCAACCGATTCCGAGGCCGTTGCCGCCCTGATCCGCGAGACCGGGTCCCAGATCGTGATCAACGTGGGCACCGCCTTCGTGAATATGCACGTCCTCGACGGCTGCATCGCGACGGGTGCCGCCTATATCGACACCGCGATCCATGA
The DNA here is from genome assembly GCF_002085925.2 of Thioclava electrotropha. Taxonomy (NCBI): domain Bacteria; kingdom Pseudomonadati; phylum Pseudomonadota; class Alphaproteobacteria; order Rhodobacterales; family Paracoccaceae; genus Thioclava; species Thioclava sediminum. The sequence continues at coordinate 72,454 of NZ_CP053562.1, read as the reverse complement.
AGAGCCCGACAAGATCTGCGAAACCCCGCCGTGGTATGCCAATTACGAGTGGAAAAAGCGCGATCTGTGCACCGAGCATGGCGTGACCGCGATCCTCGGCGCGGGCTTCGATCCTGGCGTGGTGAATGCCTATGCGCGCTTCGCGATCGACCAGATGGACGAAGTGAAGTCGATCGACATCGTCGACATCAACGCAGGCTCGCACGGCAAGTATTTCGCGACCAACTTCGATCCCGAGATCAACTTCCGCGAATTCACCGGCGTCGTCTATTACTGGGAAGACCAGCAGTGGAAAGAGACGAGCATGTTCGCCTCGGGCCACAAATGGGATCTGCCCGTCGTCGGCCCGTCGCAGGCCTATCAGTCGGGCCACGACGAGGTGCATTCGCTCGCGACCAACTATCCGCAGGCCGATGTGCGCTTCTGGATGGGCTTCGGCGATCACTACATCAATGTCTTCACCGTGCTGAAGAATCTCGGTTTGCTGTCCGAGCAGCCGGTGAAAACCGCTGAGGGTCTGGAAGTCGTGCCGCTGAAAGTGGTGAAGGCCGTGCTGCCCGATCCGTCGAGCCTCGCGCCGAACTACACCGGCAAGACCTGCATCGGCGATCTGGTGAAAGGCACGAAAGACGGCAAGGACGTGGAGTATTTCGTCTATAACGTCGCCGATCACAAAGAGGCCTATGAGGAAGTCGGCTCGCAGGGCATCTCCTACACCGCGGGTGTGCCGCCGGTCGCCGCCGCGATCCTGATCGCCCAAGGCGACTGGGATGCGAAGACGATGAAAAACGTCGAAGAGATGGACCCCAAGCCCTTCTTCACCCAGCTCGACCGCATCGGCCTTCCGACCCGCGTGATGGTCGGTGGCCTCAAGGGCGAGGACAAGGCCTGGACCGAGGTTTAAGCGGTCGCACCAGAAACACGAAAGGCCCGCATCGCGCGGGCCTTTTTCATGTCTGCTTGGCAATCCCGGCAGGCTCTCTGGTTTCGATGGGCATGAACCCGCTGCATCAAGAATGTCCAATGGGTGCGCTCATAGAGTCGCGATAACACTTGAAGTGCTTGTCCAAATCCGAAAAACATCATTTTTCGGAAGCGCGCGTGCGAAAAGTGATCGTGACATTTAGCGCCTTCGTACTGGGCCGCAGTGGTCCCCCGACTGATCTTAACGCTCGGCGTTCGCTGCAGTTTCTTGGCTCAGCTACGCCACCGCTGATCCATCAGGTGGCTTAGACGCCGAGGGTTAACTGCATTTATCACCACGATATTCGATGATCGTGCGCTGCATCCTAATTGGGCGGATTGGGTTAGCAGCGAGAACACGCGCCTGCTCATAGATTCTGCTTAGCTCGCGTATGATCTTCTTGCCAACACTTTTGGGCTTTTCGCGGTGGATTCCCACTCGGTCGGCGCTTGACGAAATTTGGCTTGGGAATAGAGCCTCCTTAGCGTTCAGTCGGTCATCTTGAATGCATATAGCTTCGCTTAGTTGCCATACTCGTAGGCCAAAGTTGTAGGCGGGATTGAAGACCAGATGGTCGGAAGGCATCTCAACGTGGGTCGAGTGTTTTAGTAGCTTCGCCGCTGCATCGCGGTTCAGTATGTAGCCAGCAGAACCGAAGTGGTTGGACTTAAGACGGTGGAGCGATCGCCCTCGCACGCGGATGCGGCGCTTATCTGTCCAGACCTTTTGCAGATATGTCTCAATCTTCACCACATCGAGGCCGGAAGGTATCCAAGCAGCGTCTGTAAGAAAGTCGGCAGCATCTGATGATAAGTGCACGTCGTCTTCGAAGATTGCACCGAACTCGTCAGCACCCTCAGCAATGCGTTTCCAGCATTCCCTGTGACTTAGAAGACATGCTTTTTCGGCGTCAAACCATTTACGGCCAATATCGCTACCGAAGGTGATACCTGACGCTTTTTCGCTGAGGTTTCCGGAGGTAACGGCACTTACTCTATGTGCTTTAATGCCGAGCTCGGAAAACTGATTTTCCATCCACGCACGGCGCGCAGCTGCGGCGTCAAGGTTTATGTATAGAATGTTCATTTTTCTCTCCGCATCAGAGCGGGAACCAGTGAGCTCTGGAATACCAAAGCGCCTCCTCGTTTTCTAGTCGGTTTGCGCTAAGCTGATTTCGGATGCAACACGTAGACGATGGGCTGGACTATTCAGTACATGAGTTTGGAAGCTTGGCGATCCCGGCAGGATTCGAACCTGCAACCTGCCCCTTAGGAGGGGGCTGCTCTATCCAGTTGAGCCACGGGACCGCGCTGCGCCTTTGATGCCGCCAAAGAGCTTGTGGTGCAAGTCCATCGCTGCGCTGCAACAGAAAACCGCGCGCATATTCCTATGCATGCGGGTCGTGCAGAAATTTCAGGATTTCAGGGGAAAGAAAGAAAAGGGAGCGCAAATTGGCCCACTGCGCCCCCTTTCGCATCCCTCGCCGTGACGAATCCGACACCGGCGCGGGTCGTTCCAGGTATCGGGCGGAGATTATCCGACCCTATAACCGTTAACGCTAACATACTTGGCATCATTCGCTTGCGCAAGGGAAATGTTTGGCGCTAACAAGAGGAGAACCTTGAGGAACCGCCCTTGTCTCGCCCTATCGAAACCCGCCGTCCTTTGACCCTGCGCGATGTCTCCGAAGCCTCTGGAGTCTCGGAGATGACCGTCAGCCGCGTGCTGCGCAATCGCGGCGATGTCTCTGATGCGACACGGGAAAAAGTCCTGCAAGCCGCGAAAGCGCTTGGCTATGTGCCCAACAAGATCGCGGGCGCGCTGGCCTCGCAGCGGGTGAACCTCGTGGCCGTGATCATCCCGTCGCTGTCGAACCTCGTCTTTCCGAAAGTGCTGTCGAGCGTGTCCGACGAGCTCGAAGATACCGGGCTGCAACCGGTCGTCGGGGTGACGAATTACTCGCCCGAGAAGGAAGAGCAGGTTCTGTATGAGATGCTCTCGTGGCGCCCCTCGGGGGTGATTATCGCGGGGGTCGAACACACGCCCGCCTCGCGCGCGATGCTGCAGAATGCGGGCATTCCGGTGGTCGAGATCATGGATGTCGATGGCGAGGGGATCGACTCGGTCGTGGGTATTTCGCATCGCCGCGCCGGGCTGCATATGGCCGAGGCGATCATCGCCGCAGGCTATCGCAAGATCGGGTTCCTCGGCACGAAAATGCCCGAGGATCATCGGGCGCGCAAACGGCTCGAAGGGTTCAAGGAAGGGCTCGCCAAGGCGGGGATCGAACTGGCGGACACCGAGTTCTACGCGGGCGGTTCTGCGCTCGCGAAAGGGCGCGAGATGACGGAGACGATGCTCAAGCGCTCGCCCGATCTCGATTTCCTCTATTACTCCAACGACATGATCGGCGCGGGCGGTCTGCTCTGGTGCCTCGATAACGGCATCGACGTGCCGAACAAGATGGGTCTGGCCGGGTTCAACGGGCTGGAACTGCTCGACGGGCTGTCGGTGCGACTCGCCACGATGAATGCCTGCCGGGCTGAAATCGGTCGCAAGGCGGCGCAGATCATTTCGGGGCGCTCGCAAAGCGGGATGATCGGCGGCGAAGTGATCGAGCTGGAGCCGACCCTCGATCCGGGCGACACGATCCGCAAACGTTGATCCGAAGGCGGCGGCGCAAGCACCGCCTGCCTTTTAGCGCCGCGCACCCCAGCTAAGCGACGCGTATTGCCGCGTGTAGAACTCGCCCAGAAGGCCGATCATCAGGATCGCAAGCCCGACATAGAGCGGGTATTCCCAGTTCGAGAAATGCGGATTGTAGTTGATGAAGGTGTAGCCCCGCGCCTGATCGATCGTGTGAAACAGCGGGTTCCAGTTGAACAGGATCAGCATCTTGTGCGGCAGATTGTTGGCGAGGAACATCTTGCCCGAGGCGATCATGTTGGCGCGGGTATAGACCTGCTGGATCACGCTTACTACTTCGGGCGCCCAGGGCTTCGCCGCAAGCAGCACGACACCGACCGCGAGCCCCGTAAACCAAGCCAGCAGCACCATCGCGAACGCGCCGACCCAGTCGTAGATCTCGATCGGTTTGAAGGCCGCGTGGTAGATGTAGAGCACCGTCACCATCGACAGCACCTGAATATAAAGCGCGCTCAGCGCCGCCGACGCGATCGATATCGCCGTGGTCATCGGCGCGTGTTTCATCATCGCCGAAGTGGGCCCTTCCGACCCGAAGACCGCGCCGAGGGTCTTGGTGTGGGTCATATAGAGAAAGATACCCGTCATGATGTAGAGCAGGAAATCGCCCCGCACCGAGCTCGACCGCATCCCGAGCACGCTGAACATGATGTAGAAAGAGATGACCAAAAGCATCGTCTGAAACATGTTCAGCAGCAGACCGATCAGCGCGTTCCCGTGGTTCTTGCGCAGATTGCGCACGGTGGCGTGATAGATCAGCTCCAGCAGGCTGAAGGTCGTGCCGAGCTTGGTCGATTTCGTCTCTGGTCTGAACATGTCCCTGCCGATTCGGGCGTCGTTGCGGCCCAAGCTAGGTCGGATTGCTTGCTCAACCCTTATCGCCGCATCATAAGGGGGGAGTTGGAGCATAGCAATTGGGCCTTAACAAGGCCGGGAGAGGCGTGACGATGGATTTCGAACATCTGATGCGAGTGATGCGGCGGCTGGCGCTCGAAGCAGGCGACAAGATCATGGAGATCTACGACTCGCCCGATTTCGAGGTGAAGTCGAAGTCGGATAACTCGCCGGTGACCGAGGCCGACGAGGCCGCCGACGCGCTGATTTCCGCGGGGCTGCGCGCCGAATTCCCCGATATGCCGCTCGTCACCGAAGAGCAGGCCGCGAGCCATTCGCAGGAGGTATCGACCTTCCTGATCGTCGATCCGCTCGATGGCACGAAGGAATTCGTCAAGCGCCGCGGCGATTTCACGGTGAACATCGCCTATGTCGAGAACGGCAAGCCCGTGCGCGGCGTGGTCTACGCCCCCGCCAAGGGACGTCTGTTCTACACGCTGGCCGAGGGCCGTGCGGTCGAAGAGGACGGCCCCTTCGACAAGGAACGCCCCGGCAAGCAGCATCCGATCACCGTTTCGATGCCCGACAATCGCGGCCTGATGGTGGTCGCGTCGAAATCGCACCGCGATCAGGCGACCGACGATTACATTGGCAAATACGCAGTGAAGGACATGGCCTCGGCCGGGTCGTCGCTGAAATTCTGCCTTGTCGCGACGGGCGAGGCCGATCTCTATCCGCGCCTCGGTCGCACGATGGAATGGGACACGGCGGCCGGTGACGCGGTTCTGCGTGGCGCGGGCGGCGAGATGATCCGCTTCGACGATCACGCGCCCTTCACCTATGGCAAGCCGGGCTTCGAGAACCCGTTCTTCATCGCCTATGCCCCCGGCGTTCTCTTGGTGAAGTAATGTCGGTCCTGATCGTCATCCCGGCGCGCTACGCGTCGAGCCGCTATCCCGGCAAACCGCTGGTCGAACTGACCGGCGCCACGGGCGAGAAAAAGACCCTGATCCAGCGTAGCTGGGAGGCGGCTTCGCAGGTCGGCGGCGTCGACCGGGTTGTGGTGGCCACAGATGACGACCGCATTCGCGAGGCCTGCGAAGCCTTCGGCGCCGAGGTGGTGATGACCTCCGAGAGCTGCCGCAACGGGACCGAGCGCTGCGCGGAAGCGGCGGCGACCCTTGGCGTCGGTTTCGACATCGTCGTGAACCTTCAGGGCGACGCGCCGCTTACGCCCGCGTGGTTCATCGAAGACCTCGTGGCGGGCCTGCGCGCTAATGACTGGGCCGAGCTTGCGACTCCGGTGCTGCGCTGCGAAGGCGCGACGCTCAACAGCCTGCTGGAAGATCGCCAGAACGGTCGCGTCGGCGGCACGACGGCGGTGTTCGGTGCCGGTAATCGCGGGCTCTATTTCTCGAAAGAGGTTATTCCCTTCACCTCCGAGACTTACGCGGACGAAGCCTCCACGCCGGTGTTCCACCATGTGGGCGTCTATGCCTACCGGCCTGACACGCTGGCGGCCTATGCGAGCTGGCCGATCGGGCCTCTGGAGACCCTCGAAGGTCTGGAGCAGCTGCGCTTTCTGGAGAACGGTCGCGCGGTGCTCTGCACAGAGGTCGAGTCGCGCGGACGGCAGTTCTGGGAACTCAACAATCCGTCAGATGTGGCCCGGATCGAATCCATGATGCTGCAGATGCAGCTTCCCTGAACGCACGCAATTTATCGCCTATCGCACTAAAAATGCGGTTTTTCACGGCATTGCACGAAACAATTTTCGCATTTGCAGCATTTCTTCCCACGGGAGTGCTCAACGCCAGAACCGGTCCCTTGTTGGATCACGGCTTTGGGGACACAATAAACCAACTCCTGACGATTTAATCGTAGCAACCCTATAGGTGACGAATGAAAAGCAAGGTGACGAAGGCGATCTTCCCGGTGGCCGGCCTCGGAACCCGCTTCCTCCCCGCGACGAAGTCGATCCCGAAAGAGATCCTCACGTTGGTGGACCGCCCGCTTATCCAATACGCCATTGACGAGGCGCGTGCGGCCGGTATCGAGGAGTTCATCTTCGTCACCTCGCGCGGCAAATCGGCACTTGAGGATTATTTCGACAACGCCCCCGAACTGGAAAGCGCATTGGCGCAGAAGGGCAAGACCGAAATCCTCGACGAGCTGCAGCAGACAAATATGGACAGCGGCGCGATCGCCTATGTCCGTCAGAACCAGCCGCTGGGTCTGGGCCACGCAGTCTGGTGTGCGCGTCGTCTGGTGCATGACGAGGCCTTCGCCGTGATCCTGACCGATGACGTCATCGCCGCCGACAAGCCCTGTCTGCAGCAGATGATGGAAGCCTATAACGAGACCGGCGGGAACTATGTCGCGGCGATGGAAGTGCCCGCCGACAAGACCGCGTCCTACGGGGTTCTGGATGTCGCCCCGGGCGACGGCCCGCGCCTGCAGGTCAACGGCATGGTCGAAAAGCCCAAGCCCGAGGATGCCCCCTCGAACCTCGCGGTGATCGGGCGCTACATCCTCACTCCGCGCATCATGTGGAACCTCGATGCGCGCAAGGCGGGTGCTGGCGGTGAGATTCAGCTGACCGACGCGATCGCGCAGGAAATCCATGGCGGCAACTCGGTCTATGGCTATCGCTTCGACGGTCAGCGTTACGATTGCGGCTCGAAAGCAGGCTTCCTGCAGGCGACGGTGGCTTTCGGCCTCCAGCGTCCCGATCTGAAGGACGAGTTCGGCGAGTATCTCTCCGATCTTTCCGCGATGCGGCAGGCGGCTGAGTAAGCGATGCAGCAACATGTGTTGGTAACAGGTGGTGCGGGCTATATCGGCTCGCACGCCTGCAAAGCGCTGGCCGCGGCGGGCTATGTCCCGGTCTGCTTCGACAATTTCTCCACCGGCTGGAAAGAGGCGGTGAAGTTCGGCCCGGCCGAGGAGGGCGATCTTGCCGATCGTGCCCGCCTCGACGAGGTCTTCGCGAAATATCAGCCCATCGCGGTGATGCATTTCGCGGCGCTGAGCCTTGTAGGCGAGTCGATGCAGAACCCGTCGAAATACTGGCGCACCAACGTGAATTGCGCGCTGAACCTGATTGAGGCGGCCGTCGAAGCAGGCTGCCGCAACTTCGTCTTCTCCTCGACCTGCGCGACCTATGGCGATCAGGACGGGGTGGTGCTGAACGAAGACACCGAACAGCGCCCGATCAATGCCTATGGCGGCTCGAAGCGGGCCATCGAAGACATGCTGCGCGATTTCGGCGCGAGCCACGGGCTGAACTCGGTGATCTTCCGCTATTTCAACGTGGCGGGCGCCGATCCCGATGCTGAGGTCGGCGAGCAGCACATCCCCGAGACGCACCTCATTCCGCTGATGCTGGATGCCATCGCGGGCAAACGCCCGGCGCTCACCGTGTTCGGTTCGGATTACGCGACGCGCGACGGCACCTGCATTCGCGATTACGTCCATGTCTCCGATCTGGTCGATGCGCATGTTCTGGGTCTGAAATGGCTCGAGGACGGCAAGCCGTCGCGGGTCTTCTGCCTTGGCTCGGGCAACGGGTTCTCGGTACGCGAAGTGATCGACGCCTCGCGCGCGGTGACCAATCAAGACGTCCCGATTGTCGAAGGCGACCGTCGTCCCGGTGATGCCGCCGCGCTGGTGTCGGGCTCGAAACGGGCGACCGAGGAGCTTGGCTGGCAGCCGAAACGGTCGGACCTTTCCACCATGATTTCCGATGCATGGCGTTGGCATCAGGCGGCAGAGTATGAATACTGACCCCGAGGTAGGGTCAGGAGAATGAATGCCGTCGCGCCGTGAGCTTTGGGAGGGCTACAGGCTGCGCCTCAAGCGCAAGCATTTCCTGTGGCGCGCCCTGCGCAAACGGCACCAGCTCGACCCCGTCACCAACCGCACGGGCAAGATAAAGCCCGGCGCGATCCTCGCCTTCGCGGTGATGCGCAACGAGGCGCGGCGGCTGCCGTTTTTCCTCAAGCATTACCGCAAGCTCGGCGTGGATCACTTCCTGATCGTCGACAATGGCAGCACGGATGACACCGCCGCGCTGTTGGCGGAGGCGCGCGACGTGTCACTTTGGCAGACGTCGGACAGCTACCGGGCGTCGCGCTTCGGGCTCGATTGGGTGACTTGGCTGATGCTGCGCTACGGCCACGATCACTGGTGCCTCACCGTCGATGCGGATGAGCTGCTGATCTACCCCTATCACGACAGCCGTCCCCTGCCCGCGCTGACCGACTGGCTCGACCGGTCGGAGCAATGCAGTTTCCCGGCCATGATGCTCGACCTCTACCCGAAAGGGCCGCTTGGCGCGCAGCGCTACGAGGCGGGGCAGGATCCGCGCAAGATCCTGAGCTGGTTCGACGCCGGGAATTACATGATCACCCAGCAGGCGCAGACCGACGCGCTGTGGATCCAAGGCGGGCCACGGGCGCGGGCGTTTTTCCCCGACAGTCCGCGCCAATCGCCGACCCTGTCGAAGATCCCGCTGGTGCGCTGGCACAGGCGGTGGGCTTATCTGAACTCGACCCATGCGCTGCTGCCGCGCCACCTGAACCAGACCTACGACTCGGACGGCGGCGAGGCGATTTCGGGGCTGCTGCTGCACACGAAGTTTCTCGACGAGATCGTGGACAAGTCGAAAGAGGAGAAATCGCGCGGCGAGCATTTCGGCCAGCCCGCGGAATTCGACCAGTATTACGACGCGCTGGCCGCCGATCCAGAGCTCTGGACGCCGCACTCGACGCGGCTCGGCGACTGGCGACAACTGGAGGCGCAGGGGCTGATGTCGCGCGGCGGCTGGATGTGAACTTGTTGACTTGGAGGCAACATTGCTGACGCAAGCGTTAGGCATGGCCTTCTCAGCTGCGCGCAAACCGGGTAAGTATCGGAAGATATTGATAAGCCGTTGAAAACTTGCCGATTTGAACAGGGCGACCTTTAACGATTTGAGAACTACGCTGCGAGTAGCAAGGGACCAGTGCGGCACGAAATGACCGCGACGTCGGAGAGGGACGGGTATTGGGACTGAGAGAGATCGCCAGGCTGCGCCGTAAACGCAGAATTCGGCAGATTCGGGCTTTCCGCAAAAGCCGCGAACTCTCTCTCTATTCCGATCGCACCGGCGACATCCGCCCCGAGGATATCCTCGTCTTCGTCACCGCCCGCAACGAACGCATCCGCCTGCCCTATTTCCTGCGCTACTACCGCGAGATGGGCGTCGGGCACTTCCTGTTTGTCGACAATGGCAGCGACGATGGCAGCGCCGAGTATCTCGCCCAGCAGGAGGACTGCTCGGTCTGGCACACGGACGCCTCCTACAAGGCGTCGAATTTCGGCATCGACTGGATGAACTGGCTGCTGCGCAAATACGGCACCGGGCATTGGACGCTGACGCTCGATCCGGACGAGTTCTTCGTCTACCCGTTCTGCGATACGCGGCCCATTCAGGCGCTGACCGACTGGCTCGACACCTATGGCATCCGGTCTTTTCCGGCGATGCTGCTGGATATGTATCCGAAAGGGCCGATCGACGCGCAGCCTTATCGCGAGGGGCAGAATCCGTTCGATCTGGCCTGCTGGTTCGATGCGGGCAATTACATGATCTCGCGGAATTCCGAGACCAACAATCTGTGGATTCAAGGCGGGCCCCGGGCGCGCATCTTCTTTCCCGACGCGCCGAAGAAGGCCCCCTCGCTCAACAAGATTCCGCTCGTCAAATGGGAGCGCGGGAACGTCTATATCTCGTCGACCCATGCGTTGCTGCCACGTGGCCTGAATCAGGTCTACGACACGATCGGCGGCGAGATGGTCTCGGGCTGCCTGCTGCATGCGAAGTTCCTCTCGCCCCTCGCCGACAAGGTCGATGAAGAGCTGGAACGCAAACAGCATTACGCGGGATCGCGCGAATATCACGCCTATGCCCGCACGATCTCAAAAGAGCCCGATTTGTGGTGCAAATGGTCTGAGAAATATATCAACTGGCGCCAGCTCGAGATCCTCGGGCTGATGTCGAAGGGCAATTGGGCGTGAGGGAACAAGGCGCGTGACAGTCGGATTCATCATGATGTGCCACACCGCGCTCGACCGGGCCGCGCAGGTCGCGCGGTTCTGGTCGGAGGGCGGATCGCCCGTGGTGATCCATGTCGATGCTCGCGTGACCGCGCATGACTATAACGGCTTCAAGAAGATGCTCTCCGATCTGGAGAATGTCTCCTTCTCGCGGCGCTACAAATGTGACTGGGGCACGTGGTCGCTGGTCGCCGCCAGCCAAGCCGCGGCCGAGCAGATGCTGGCGCTTCACGACGACGTGCGCCACGTCTATCTGGCGTCGGGCTCCTGCCTGCCGCTGCGCCCGCTGCACGAGCTGACCGACTATCTCGACGCGCGTCCCTATACCGATTTCATCGAGAGCGTGACCACCACCGAAGTCGGCTGGACCGTCGGCGGGATCGACATCGAACGCTTCACGCTGCGCTTCCCTTTCTCGTGGAAAAAGCAGCGGCGCATGTTCGACCGCTATGTCGAATTTCAGCGCCGAGTGGGCTTCAAACGGCGCATCCCCGACGGGCTGGTGCCGCATCTGGGCAGCCAATGGTGGTGCCTGACGCGGCAGACCCTGTCAGCCATTCTGGAAGACCCCGATCGCGCGCTCTATGACCGCTATTTCAAGCGCGTCTGGATCCCGGATGAGAGCTATTTCCAGACCCTCGCAAGGCTCTATTCCACCTCGATCGAGAGCCGGTCGCTGACGCTGACCAAGTTCGATTTTCAGGGCAAGCCGCATATCTTCTACGACGATCACCTGCAGCTTCTGCGGCGGTCGGACTGTTTCGTGGCGCGGAAAATCTGGCCCAAGGCGGATAAGCTCTACCGGACCTTCCTCGACAAAAGCCCCGGGCGCTCCGTCATGGCGGAGCCGAACCCGGCCAAGATCGACCGGCTGTTTTCCAAGTCGATCGAGCGGCGGACGCGCGGGCGGCCGGGCCTCTACATGCAGAGCCGTTTTCCCAAGAAGGACCACGAGAACGGCAAGACCTCGGCGCCCTATTCGATCTTCCACGGCTTCTCGGATCTCTTCGAGAATTTCGACGGCTGGCTCGCGAAATACGTGGGCGCGCGGGTGCATGGCCATCTCTACGCGCCCGAGCGCGCCGAATTCGCGGGCAATGAGCGGATGTTCAACGGCTGCCTGACCGACGACGCGGCGCTGCGCGACTACAACCCGCGTGCTTTTCTCACGAACCTGATCTGGAACTCGCGCGGCGAACGTCAGTGCTACATGTTCTCGCCGCGCGACAATCAGGCGAATAACTGGTTCACCGCGACCGACCCGAATGCGCAAATCTCGGTCATTACCGGCGCCTGGGCGCTGCCTCTGTCGCGCAAGAACGAGAATTTCGCGACGATCCGGCGCGAGGCCGCGATGCTGCAAAAACGCGAGTTGGAGCATCTGGAGATTCTGCGCTCGATGTATGTGAAGGCGCGCGTGCGAATCTGGACCGTCGCGGATTTCATCGAGAACCCGATGGAGCCCCTGCAGACCATCATCGACGAGATCAGCCCCCGCGCGACTCGCCGCCTGACCGAAGCGCCGCAGATGGTCGATCTGTCGGGGTTCAACCAATTCCTGCAAAATCTCAAGAACCAGGGGATGCAGCCGCTCGTGATGGGGGATTTCCCGCTCGAGCAAAGCGGGCAGCGCGATGCCGCCACCCGCCGCGGTCGCCCCTATCTGGTGAAATAACCTATGCCCAAGTTTGACAGTTTCGTCGTCTTTGCCGAGATGCGCACCGGCTCCAATCTGCTGGAAGCTGCGCTGAACGATCTGGACGGCGTGACCTGCCATGGCGAGGCGTTCAACCCGGCGCTGATCGGCTATCCGAACCGCAAGGAACTGGTGGGCGTCACCAAGGCGCAGCGCGATGACGACCCGCTGACGCTATGGGGCGCGATCAAATCGCGGGACGGGCTGAACGGCTGCCGCTATTTCCACGATCACGACCCCCGGATGCTGGCCGTCTTCGTGAACGATCCGAAATGCGCGAAGATCGTGCTGACCCGCAATCCGATCGAGAGCTATGTCAGCCTGATGATCGCGCGCGCCACCGGCCAGTGGAAGCTGGGCGATGCGAAGCACCGCAAGGCCACGAAGGCGCGCTTCGATGCCGAGGAGTTCGAGGCGCATCTGGAAGGGCTACAGAACTTTCAAGTGACGCTGCAAAACGCGCTGCAACGCTCGGGGCAGACGGCCTTCTACATCGATTACGAGGATGCGCAGTCGGTCGAGGTGCTCAACGGTCTCGCGAATTGGCTGGGCGTCGCGGGGCGGCTCAACAAGCTGCCCGAGACCCTGAAAGTGCAGAACCCCGAGCCGCTCGAGGCGAAGGTCGCGAATTTCCCGGGAATGGAGGCGTCGCTGGCGCGGCTCGACCGGTTCAACCTGTCGAAAACCCCGAATTTCGAGCCCCGGCGCGGTCCCGGCGTCCCCGGCTTCATCGCGAGCGAGGCGGGGCTGCTTTATATGCCGCTTCGACCCGCGATGGATGCACCGGTCCGCGACTGGCTGGCGGCGACCGGCGAACTGGTCGAAGGGTTCAGCCAGAAGACCCTGCGCCAGTGGAAACGTCGCCATACCGGCCATCGCAGCTTCACTGTGCTGCGCCACCCGCTGATGCGCGCGCATCTCGCGTTCAACGCGGTGCTCAACTGGGACACTATGGACGAGACCCGCGCCGTCCTGCGTCAAAGCTACAAGCTGCCGATCCCGGAGGAGGGGCAGAGCATCGCGCAAGGCGACTATGCCGAGGCGCTGATCGCTTTCTTGGGCTGGCTCAAATCCAATCTCGCGAACCAGACGAGCCTGCCGGTGAATACGCTCTGGGCAACGCAATCGGCGGCGCTTCAGGGGATCGGCCAGTTTGCCCTGCCCGACCTTCTGGTGCGCGAGGAGCGGATCGCGGAGGATTTCGCCTATCTCGCCAGCATGACCGGGGTGGAGGCCCCTGCCTTCGTACCCGGCGAGACCGACACCGCCGCGATCAAGCTCGCCGATATCTGGACGCCCGACCTCGAAGCCGCCGCGCGCGAGACCTATACGCGCGACATGATGCAGTTCGGCTTCGGCAACTGGCGCGACTGAGCCTGCCCCACGAAAAAAGCGCGCCGGGCGGACCGACGCGCTTTTTCGATTTTCATTCGAGACCGGTTCAGGCCGCCTGACGGCTCTGCGCCTCCGTCAGCACTGCGTGTAGCGTCGAAGGATCGGTATTCGCCCGCAGCTTCTCGCATGTTTCCGGATCGCGCATCGTGCGCGACACGAGGGCCAGCGCCTTGAGATGCTCGACCCCGGAATCCTTCGGCGCGAAGAGCGCGAAGACCAGATCGACCGGCAGCCGGTCCACCGCGTCGAAATCGAGCGGCTTTTCCAGACGCAGGAAGACACCCACGACTTCGCTCAGCCCGTCGAGCCGCGCATGCGGAAGCGCAACGCCGTGGCCGACACCGGTCGGCCCGAGGCTTTCACGCTCCTGCAGCGCATCGACAGTCTCTGCGGCGTCGATCTTGTAGCACGCCGCCGCGATGTCACCGAGATCTTGAAACAGGCGTTTCTTGCTCGTGACATTCGACAGCACTTTGACCGCGCCAGGCACGAGAAGTTTAGATAGGTCCATGAACTCGTCTACTCCGCGCCCGTTCCGGGCCGCTCATTTGCTGTTGCGCGGGTCGATCCAGCCGACATTGCCGTCTTCACGCCGATGAACGACGTTGACCCCGCCATGTTTCTCGTTGCGGAAGACGAGTAGCGACGCATCAGACAGCTCCATCTGCATGACCGCTTCACCGACCGAGAGAGTGGGAACCTTGGTTTCCATCTCGGCTACGATCATCGGAGCACCTTCGTGCGTCTCGCCGGTATCGTCATCCTCTTCCGAGGCGAGCACATATAGACCTGCAGCTTCGAATTCAACTGGTTCAGCACGGTCGCGGTGATGATCTTTCAATCTGCGCTTGTGACGCCGCAGTTGCTTGTCCATCTTTTCGCGCGCCGCATCGAAGGCCGCATAGATTTCCGTGGCATGACCCTTGGCCGAAGCGGTTAGCCCGGTCGACAGGTGCACCGTCGCTTCGCAGATATATTCATGCGCATCGCGCGAGAAGGTGATCTGCGCGTCGGTGGGACGCTGCATATATTTCTCGGCGACCTCGCCCAACTCCGACTTGACGTGAGATTGCAGGGCCTCTCCGACATCGATTTGTTTGCCGGTGATTTGGTAACGCATGGATTTCCTCCTTCACGCATTGGGCCAGTGACCCCAGCCTTTGGGCTGAGGTGTTTCGGGCCGGTTAATCTCTTGAAAAGTCGCGTTGAGTCTGAATTCGCCCGGGCCCTCTTTCGGGGACCTTCCGCGCGCCGGACCCCTCTCGGGGGCCGCAAGCGCGCCCGGGGAGTGGGGGCGAACATTACGCATCTCTTATGTATTTGGGGATGGATCGTGGGGGGTGTCAACGGGTCTCCCTCGCTGCAGTGCAAAACTGCCGGTAGGCGGAGGCGCCCGGCAGGGATCCGCGGATCACGATCAGAGGATGCGGAAGTGCTGGCCGAGATAGACGCGGCGGACGTTTTCGTCCTGCACAACCTCTTCCGCGGTGCCCGACATCAGCACCGTCCCGTCATGCAGAATGTAGGCACGATCCACGATCTCGAGCGTTTCGCGCACATTGTGATCGGTGATCAAAACCCCGATACCCCGATCTTTCAGCTGTGCGACGAGCGCGCGAATCTCCGACACGGCGATCGGATCGACGCCAGCGAAGGGTTCGTCCAGCAACAGATATTTCGGATCGGCGGCCAGACAGCGCGCGATTTCGCAGCGCCTACGCTCGCCCCCGGACAGCGCCAGCGCGGGCGCCTGGCGCAGATGGCCGATCGAGAAATCGCCCAGAAGTTCTTCCAGCCGCTCGCGACGGGTGTGCGGATCGGACTCCGCCACTTCCAGCACCGCCATGATGTTATCTTCGACCGAAAGCCCGCGGAAAATCGAGGCTTCCTGCGGCAGATAGCCGATCCCGAGCCGCGCGCGGCGATACATCGGCAGGCCTGTCACATCGCGCCCGTCGATCAGAACCTCGCCCGCATCGGGACGGATCAGTCCGGCGATATTGTAAAAACAGGTGGTTTTGCCCGAACCGTTCGGTCCGAGAAGCGCCACGACCTCGCCACGCAACAGGTCGAGCGAGACGTCGCGAATCACGGGGCGGCGCTTGTAGCTCTTGCGCAGACCCCGGACCTGCAAACCGCCCTGGCCCGCGACCGGGGCGAGCCCGGTGTCGCTTTTGACGGCATTCTCGGTCATCACTTGCTCCCGGCGGGCTTCAGAAGCGTGCGCACACGCCCGTCCATGGTGCCGGCGCCGGTGCTCAGATCGACATTGAGCTTGTTGCCCGACATCACGTTGTCGCCTTGGGTCAGCAGCACGTTGCCGGTCATCACGACGGTGCCCGCCTTCACGTCGTAGACGGCTTCCTCGGCCTCTGCCGCCTCGGTGGGCGAGACCAGCGTGACCCCGCCCGTCGCGTGCAGCCGGGTGATCTCGGAGCGTTTGTCGCTGGCGTAGAACACCTCAAGCTCAGCGGCTTTCATGTGCATGTCGCCCTGCGTGACCTCCACGTTGCCGGAGAACACTGCCTGGCCGCTTTCCTGATTGACGTTGAGCGAGTCGGCCGTGACTTCGACCGGGGCGGTCTTGTCGGCGCGCAGCCCCCCGAAATCGACGCTTTGCGCCATCACGAGAACCGGGAACGAAACCGCCATCGCACAGGCGGTGAAAAAACGCGCTCGAAACATCCACACCCTCATTGTTGCGGCTGATATACCAGCTTCACACCCTGTTTGAAAACAAGATCGTGACTGCTGCCATCCGCCGTCG
Source organism: Thioclava electrotropha (assembly GCF_002085925.2). Lineage (NCBI taxonomy): Bacteria > Pseudomonadati > Pseudomonadota > Alphaproteobacteria > Rhodobacterales > Paracoccaceae > Thioclava > Thioclava sediminum. The sequence goes on along the minus strand of NZ_CP053562.1, from coordinate 55,999 downwards.
GGACCATCTGCATATAGCCCGCATCGAGCGTTCCGAAAGGGGACGTCCCATGGATAGGACCGGGCGAGGTCAGGATACTGCTATCGGTCTGTAACTCGACCTTGTCGGAGTTCACCCGGTAGCCATCGGAGGTCTGCATCGCGACCTTGCCGGTCAGGTCGATCCGGTTCGAATTGGGCTGAAATAGACCCTCATTCGCGCTCAGATCGGTCACATGGCCATCGGGCGCGGTCAGCTTCGCCGCGACCTGATCGGCACTCGCACCCTGATCCTGCGAGGGCTGGGTGCGGGCCTGCGCGGCGGTCACCGACAGCGTCGCGCCGGTATCGGTCACGCCGGAATATTCGGGCCGGGTGACCGCATTTTCGCGCGCGAGTTTCTCGACATCGACCTTGGCATAGGGAATCGCGGCGCTCGGATCGATCCGGCGCGAGACGAGAAAGATCGTCGACAACAGCGCCAGCGCGAGCAGCGGCAGGACGATCTTCGCCCAGGTCACCAGTCGCGTATGGCTGTTGTCGTACATCATCAGACGATCCCGGCCCTCAGGCAGTCGTGGATCTGCAGGAAGCCCACGGGCTTTTCGTCTTCGACCACGAAGAGCGCGGTAATCTTGCGCTCGTTCATCTGCGCCACGGCGGCCTCGGCCAATTGTCCGGGCGCGATGGTGCGCGGATTGGCGGTCATCACCTCCGAGACCTTATGCTCGAGCAGACCCTGCATATGACGCCGCAAATCGCCGTCGGTGACGATCCCGGTCAGGCGGCCCGCCTCATCGGTGACGCCGACCACGCCGAATCCCTTCTGGCTCATCATCAAGAGCGCATCGGGCATCGGCGTGTCTTCCGCCACCAGCGGCATATCGCGATGCATCAGGTCCGAGACCTTGGAAAGCCGCGCGCCCAGCTTGCCGCCCGGATGGAAGGTGCGGAAATGCTCGGCGGTGAATTCGCGATGCTCCATCAGAGCGACGGCCAACGCGTCACCGAGTGCGAGCGTCATCGTCGTCGAGGTGGTGGGCACAACGCCCGTGCCGCAGGCTTCTTCGGCCTTGGGCAGCACCAGCGCCAGATCGGCCTGCCGCAGCAGGGTCGAGTCCGGGCGGCTCGCGACACCGATCAGCGGGATCTGAAAGCGCCGCGTATGGGCGATCAGATCGGCCAGCTCCGGCGTCTCCCCGGAGTTTGACAGGACCAGCGCCAGATCGTGCCGGGTGACCATGCCCAGATCGCCGTGGCTCGCCTCCGCCGGATGCACGAAATGCGCGGGCGTCCCGGTCGAGGCCAGCGTCGCCGCGATCTTGCGCCCGATATGGCCCGATTTCCCCATGCCGGAGACGATCACGCGCCCCTCGGTCTTGAGGATCATCGCCACCGCGCGCGAAAACTCACCATCGAGGCTCGCCGCCAAGGCTTCCAGCCCAGCGACCTCGATGCCGATCACGCGGCGGGCGACGTCGGAATAATCAGTGGTGGAAGATGTCATTGGGTTCATCCCAGCCCAGCAGATCGAGCTTCGCACGCGTCGGCAGGAAATCGAAACAGGCCTGCGCCAGCCCGAGCCGGTTCTCGCGCTCGAGCCGCGCCACGAGTTCGGCCTTGATCTGATGCAGGTAGAGCACGTCCGAGGCCGCATATTCCATCTGCGCGTCGGTCAGCTCCGCCGCGCCCCAGTCCGAGCTTTGCTGCTGCTTGGAGATGTCGACGCCGACAAGCTCCTGAACCAACACTTTCAGCCCGTGGCGATCGGTGAACGTGCGCACCATCTTCGAGGCGATCTTGGTGCAGAAGACCGGCTTCGTCTCCACCCCGAACGCATTATAAAGCGCGGCGACGTCGAAGCGCGCGAAGTGGAACAGCTTCTCCACCGACGGATCGGCCAGCATGCGGCACAGATTCGGCGCTTCGGTCTGACCTTGGGCGATCTTCACCAGATGCGCATCGCCATCGCCCGCCGAAAGCTGCACGAGGCAGAGCCGGTCGCGGCGCGGGTCGAGGCCCATCGTCTCGGAGTCGATGGCCACGACGGGACCGAGATCGAGCCCGTCAGGAAGGTCGTTTTGATGCAGGTGGATTGCCACGGCGTGTCCTTCTTTAACGTCTTGCCGGGCATATAAGCCTTTTGCCGCGTTCTTGCCAACGCGAGATGGCAAAACCCGGCTTAGGTGTCGCTTGTGCTCAGCAGTTCAGCTCTCGCGCGCGGGCGTGGCGCCGCTGGGTTCGTCGTCATCTCTCAGCGGCTTCCAGGTAATCACCCGATAGGCGTAGAGCAGGACGAGCACCACGATCACGCCGGTCGAGACCGGGTTCACCCAGCTTGCGACTTCGCTGTACTGCTTGCCGAGCAGATAGCCCGCGACTGTCAGCAATGCGGTCCAAAGCGCGCTGCCCAGCGTCGTGTAGGCAAGGAACGGGACGAACGGCATGCGCGCCATGCCCGCTGGCACCGAGATCAGCGTGCGGACGCCGGGCAGCATGCGCCCGAAGAACACGCCCACCCAGCCGTGCTTGTCGAACCATTTCTTGGTGCGGGTAATGTCGCGCGGGGTGATGCCGATCCAGCGGCCATGGCGGCTCGACAGGTGGCACAGACGCTTGATCCCGATCTTGAGGCCGATCCAGTACCAAAGGAGCGCGCCCAGCACCGAACCGATGGTGCCCGCGACGATCAGCCCGATCAGCGAGAATTTCCCCTGCGCCGCCATATAGCCTGCGAGTGGCATGATCAGCTCTGACGGGATCGGCGGGAACACGTTCTCCAGCAGCATCAGCCCCGCGATGCCGAAATAGCCGAAGGACGCGATGACGCCGGTGATCCAGTTGAACATGTTTTCTCCTTTGGCGCCTCAAGCCGGAACGGCGCGCCGTGTTCGGTTATATTGGACGACAGGTTTCGCAATGCCTCATTCGGCGGCCTCGTGCGGAGCGTCAGTCTGGCGATCCTTCTCGCTTTGTCGCTGGCGCTGTCGGAGCTGCTGCAGCTCTGCGCCACGCTCGCGGCGCTGACCGTCTTCACTGGTGAGGAAAGCGCGCGCTTCCTGCTCCAGCATTTCCTTCAGCCGCGCCGCCAGTTCGCGACGTTTGCGGAAACTGCGCAGCTGCACCGTCGAAGAGGTCTGCGGCAAGAAGCGCTGATGCTCCCCGGCGTGATAGACATCGAAACAGAGCCGCCCGGCGGTCAGGATATTGTCGCGGCTGCCCTCTGCCAGCACGGTGAAAATCACCGTTTCCACCCGTTTTGCGTCTTCGGGCAGGTCGGAGAATTCCAGCGCGACGTCCACAAGATCGGAAATGCGACCGAGATCGCGATATGCCGCGGTTTTCAGCGGGCCCTTGATCGACTCGTTGGGGCCGGAGTCCGCGAATGGCGCAAAGCCCCCGGAATCGCTGGCGATCGAGTGATAGGTTTTCCCGTCGATCACGAGATCGGCCAGAAGGGCTTTCACGAAAATCGGCTCGGCGCCCATATTGCCGAGCATCAGATGCCCGCGCTCATGGCCGCCCGCGACACGGGTCAGCAGCAGTTTCGAGCGACGCTCCCGCCGGAAATTCTGCAGCAGAAGTTGCAGATAGATAATCCAGACGAGCGCGGTGACGATCTGCACCGCGATACTCACCACCTGATTATGATCGACGAGCCACTCCATTTTCATCCTTCTGCAACGGTCGCGTGTAAGCTTTCATCGGCAACGCGGCAGAAGGGGCTCCGGGTCCGAAAACCCGGAGAAAAGAGGGGTGCGGGCCCGTTTTCGCGTCGTCAGTCGGCCAGAACCAGCAGATCGCGGCTTGCGACGCTGACCTCGGCCTCGGTGCCGACCTTGGGCGGCGGATTGCCGGGGCGGTTGAACGTGTCGAGCGCGATAAGCTGCCCTTCCACTTCCATTCTCACCCGCAGGATCGAGCCGAGGAAATGCGTCTCGACGATCCGCCCCGTGAACACCGTGTCATTGCCCTCGCGGCGGCCGAGCGCCAGAACTTCGGGCCGCGCGGCCAGCGTGACCGGAGTCCCCTGACCTGCGGTGACCGGTTCGGACAGGATCACCTCGGTGTTGCCGACGCGCAGAGCGCCGCGCGCCGGATCGGCCACTTCGGCCTCGAGCGCGTTCAGCGTGCCCACGAATTGCGCGACGAAGCGGGTCTTCGGCTGGTTGTAGATCTCGAAGGGCGCGCCGATCTGCTCGGCCACACCGCCATTCATCACCACCACCCGATCCGAGATCGACAGCGCCTCTTCCTGATCGTGGGTCACGAAGATCGTGGTGATGCCGAGGCGGCGCTGAATATCGCGGATTTCTTCGCGCAGACTCACGCGGATCTTCGCATCGAGCGCGGAGAGCGGCTCGTCGAGCAGCAGCACGCGCGGCTGGATCGCGAGCGCACGCGCCAGCGCCACACGCTGCTGTTGCCCGCCCGACAGCTGGAACGGATAGCGATTGCCCAGATCGGGCAGACCGATCAGCTCGAGCATCTCGGCCACACGGGCCTTGATCTCGGCGCGCGGACGTTTCGCCACGCGCAGCCCGAAGCCCACGTTCTGCGCGACCGTCAGGTTCGGAAACAGCGCGTAGGCCTGAAACACCATTCCGATATTTCGCTGGTTCGCCCCCAGATGCGTGACGTCCTGCCCACCAATGCGGATCGCGCCGCCCGAAGGGCTCTCGAAGCCCGCCACCATCCGCAGCACGGTCGTCTTGCCGCAGCCGGACGGACCGAGCAGCGAGATAAATTCGCCCTCTTCGATGGAGAGGTTGAAATCTTTCACAACGCGGTTCGCGCCGAAGGATTTTTCCAGATGTTCGATCTCGAGAGAGGCCATGGGTTACCGCTTTGCGTTCGTATGTTTGGAAAACCGGGTGACGAGTTGGATCAGCCCCATGCAGATCCAGGTGATCGAGAAGGCGATCACCGCAAGCGCGGCAGGCTCGTAAGCCTTGTTCGCGCCGGTCAGCTGCATATAGGGGCCGAATGCCGGCCGGTTGAGGAGCGAGGCGAGGACGAACTCGCCGATGACGATGGCGAAGGTGATGAAGGCGCCCGAGAGCACCGCGACCAGCACGTTCGGCAGGATCACGCGGGCGAGGATCGTGCTCCACCCGGCGCCGAGGCTTTGCGCGGCTTCGGTCAGCGTGCCGACATCGATCGTGCGCAGCCCGGTATCGACCGCGCGATACATGTAAGGCAGCGAGAGCGTGGCATAGCCCAGCATCAGCAGGAGGTTGGTGCCCGTCGTCGTGCCGGTCAGCGGCAGGATCGACGAGGTGTTATAGAGCCGGATATAGCCGAAGACGATCACGATCGGCGGGATCACCAGCGGCAGGAGCGTGATGAACTCCACGACCGGGCGCCAATGCGGCAGCTTGAGACGCACCCAATAGGCGGTCGGCACCACGATCAGCGCGCCCACGAGGATCGTGAAGATCGCCATCACGACGGAGTAGCTGAAGGTCTCGCGGAATTGCGGATCGGCCAGCACCGAGCGGTAAGCGTCGAGCGAATAGACCCCGCGCCGCGCGCGCAGCGAGAATTCAAGCGTGCCAAGCAGCGGCAGCGCGAAATAGAGCGCCCCGAACGCCAGCGCGAGCCAGGACCAGAGTTTCTTGGATTTCATCGCATCCACCTTTCGGAGCGCACGCGGAGCCAGACATAGGCGAGGTTGGCGAGGCCGGTGATGACGATCATCCCGAAGGCCAGCGCGTAGCCCAGATGCGGGTCCTGCAGCACATCGCCGCGGATTTGCGCGTAAAGCATGATCGGCACGATCGACATCGACGAGCCGGTGAGCGCATAGGCCGTCGCCACCGCGCCGAAGCTATTGGCGAACAGCAGCGCCAGCGTGCCCAGAAGCGAGGGCCAGAGGATCGGCAGCGCGACGATGCGCCAATACTGGAAGCCGGTCGCGCCGAGGATGCTCGCCGCCTCTTTCCATTCGCGCTTCAGACCGTCCAGCGCCGGGGTGATGATCAGCACCATCAGCGGGATCTGGAAGAACAGATAGGTGATCGTCAGACCGAAGAAGCTGAGCAGGTTGAAGCCGTGGGTGTAGATGTTGAAGCCGAACCACGACTTCAGCAGCACGGTCACGAGGCCCAGACGTCCCAGCGTCGCGAGGAAGGCGAAGGCCAGCGGCACGCCTGCGAAGTTCGAGGCCACGCCCGAGAAGGTCATCACCGGACCGCGCAGCCAGTTCGGCAGGCCGCCCAGCGTCACGGCTGCGGCCAGCGCGAAGCCGATCAGGCAGCCTACAAGCGCAGTGGCGAGGCTGATCTTGATCGAGATCCAGTAGCTCGCGAGGATCGTCGGTTGAAACAGGTTCACGAGGTTCGACAGCGTGAAGCCCCCGTCGCTCGTCCTAAACGCGCCCACCACGATATACATCGTCGGTGCGATCAGGAACAAAAGCGCGAAGAGCGTGAAGGGAACCATCCCCACCCAAGTCAGCGGCAGCTTGCGGCTTTGCATCGGGCCTCGCTTTGCAGAATTTTCAATAAAGTCGCCCCGCGCGATCAGGCGCGGGGCGTGTGCTTATGCGGGCTCGGTTACTGGACGTTCGCGCCGACGACGCTATCCCAGCCGCCGGTCACGACTTCCTTGTTCGCAGCCTGCGCGTCGAGCGACGGGAAGACCGCCTTGGCGTAGCCCTCGGCGGGCGGCATCGCGTCGAGCATCTTCTGCGGAACCTTGCCGTTGGCCGACAGGTCGTTGAAGCGGATCGGGTGGCAATAGCCTTCCAGCCAGCCAAGCTGACCTTCGTCCGAATAGAGGTATTCCATCCAGAGTTTGGCTGCGTTCGGGTGCGGCGCATAGGCCGAGATCGCCTGAACGTAGACACCGGCGACAACGCCCGATTTCGGCACGACGACGTCGACCGGCGGGTTGCCGTTCAGCGTGTCGCGACCGGCCAGAGCGTTATAGTCCCACTCGACGACGATCGGGGTCGCGCCTTGGGCCAGCGTCCCGGTCTTGCCGATGACGGGCACGAAGTTGCCGTTCTTGTTCATCTCGGCGAAGTACTTCAGACCGGCTTCACCCGAGGCTTTGCCCGGCTCGCCGCCTGCTGCGACGCCCGCGGCCAGAACGCCGAGGATCGCTTGGTTCGAGGCGCGCGGATCGCCCGCCAGAGCCACCGAGTTCGCGTATTCCGGCTTGAGCAGGTCCGACCAGTCCTGCGGCACGTTGTCGACGATGTCCTTGTTCACCGCGAACGACAGCACGCCGTAATAGTCGCCATACCAGTAGCCTTCAGCATCCTTGGCGCTGTCCGGGATCGTGTCCCAGGTCGAGACCTTGTAGGGCTGGATCAGACCCTCGTCCTTGGCCGCCGGGCCGAAGGAAAGGCCCACGTCGATCACGTCGGGCGCCTGCGGACCCTTGTTGTCCTTGTTGGCGCGGATCGCCTCGAGTTCGTCGGCCGAGCCCGCATCGGGGTTCAGTTCGTTCACGGTGATCCCGGGATACTTCTTCTTGAAGCCGTCGATCACGCCCGCGTAGTTGCACCACGAATGCGGCAGCGCGATCGTGGTCAGGCTGCCTTCTTCTTTCGCGGCGGCGTAGAGGTCATCCATGCTGTCGGCGAAGCTGACGCCGGTGCTGGCAGCAAGGGCCATGGCGCTGGCCGCTGCAAGATAACGGAACTTGAAGGTCATTTTCAGGTCTCTCCCCGTTGATGGAGGGCGGTGCCGCCTCATGCGGTCCTGTCTCCCCCGAGCTATTGTCTTTCGACGGTTGTGCCGTCCGGTTGGCTCCGGCATCGGCGACCCTTTATGCGGGCGTTGTAACAGATTTTTGGCAGTACCGATGTTGAAGCAAGATTCCTCATCAACACTAGTTACAGACGCGTGAGCCGCGCCAACGAGCGAGGGCGCTAGCCCCCGCTCGCGCCGATATCAAAAGCACGCCTCGTAAAGCGCGCGGGTATTCTCGGCCGTCATCTCGACCGGGTTGCCGCCACAGGACGGATCTTCCAGCGCCATCTCGACCAGCATGTCGAGATCTTCGCGCTTCACGCCCATCTCGGTCAGGTTCGCCGGGATGGACAATTCGGTGCGCAGGCTCTCGATCCGGGCCTTGAAGCCCTCGAAGCCGCCCGCGATGCCCAGATAAGCCGCCGCGCGGTTGATCCGCTCTTCGATGGTGGCGCGGTTGAAATCGAGCACCATCGGCATCACGCAGGCATTGGTCGTGCCATGATGGGTACCGTAGACCGCGCCGACCGGGTGGCTCAGCGAGTGGATCGCGCCGAGGCCCTTCTGAAAGGCCACCGCCCCCATCGCCGCTGCCGACATCATGTTGGCGCGCGCCTCCAGATCGTCCGGCGTCGTATAGGCGCGCGGAAGGTTCTCGAACACGAGCCGCATCCCTTCGAGCGCGATGCCCTGGCTCATCGGGTGGTAATGCGGGCTGCAGAACGCCTCGAGGCAATGCGCCAGCGCATCCATCCCGGTGCCCGCCGTGATGAAGGGCGGCATGCCGACCGTCAGCTCCGGATCGCAGATCGTGATCGCGGGCATCAGTTTCGGGTGGAAGATGATCTTCTTCTTGTGAGTCTCGGAATTGGTGAGAACGCCCGCGCGCCCGACCTCCGAGCCGGTCCCGGCCGTCGTCGGCACCGCGATGATCGGCGCGATGGCGTCACCGTTCGCGCGCGTCCACCAGTCGCCGATATCCTCCAGATCCCAGACGCTCAGCGAAGCGTCCTGCCCCGCCATCAGCGCGATCATCTTGCCCAGATCGAGCGCGGAGCCGCCGCCGAAGCAGATCACGCCGTCATGGCCACCCGCCTTATAGACCTCGATCCCGGCGGCCATATTGCCCTCGTTCGGGTTCGGATCGACCTCGGAGAAAACCGCGCGGCCAAGGCCCGCCGCGTCCAGCACGTCGAGCGCAGCGGCGGTGATCGGCAGCGCGGCCAGCGCCTTGTCGGTCACCAGAAGCGGCTTCGCGATACCCACGGATTTGCAGTGATCGGCCAGTTCCGAAATCCGGCCGGGGCCGAATTTGATCGTGGTCGGATAGGACCAGTTTGCGGTGGGGGCAGTCATTTCGTCACCTTCTTGAGATGGTAGGATTTCGGACGCGTCAGCGCGTGATAGCCCAGCACCGAAAGCGAGCCGCCACGGCCCGTTTCCTTGCAGCCGGTCCAGCACAGCGCCGGGTCGAGATAGTCGCAGCGGTTCATGAAGACGGTCCCGGTCTGCAGCCGCTTGCCCATCGCCTCTGCGCGGGCGGGATCGGCGGTCCAGATCGAGCAGGTCAGCCCGTAATCGCAATCGTTCATCGCGGCGATGGCTTCCTCGTCGTCCTTCACCGGCATGATGCCGACGACGGGACCGAAGCTTTCCTCGCGCATCACGCGCATCTCGTGGTTCACGTCGACGAGGATCTGCGGCGCGAGATAGGCGCCACCGTCGTCTGCCGGGAACAGCTCGGGGTCGAGCAGCGGCTTCGCGCCATCGGTGATCGCATCCTCGATCTGGCCACGCACCACTTCGGCGAAACGCTTGTTCGCCATCGGGCCCAGCGTCGTTTCCGGCTCGAACGGATTGCCGAGGGTCAGCTTGCTCGCCCAAGCTGCGGCCTTTTCGACGAACGCATCGTAGAGGCTGGCATGGACGTAGATCCGCTCGATCCCGCAGCAGCACTGGCCCGCATTGAACAGCGCGCCATCCATCAGCCCGTCGACCGCCGCGTCCAGATCGGCATCCGCGGCCACATAGCCCGGATCCTTGCCGCCCAGTTCGAGGCCCAGCCCGGTGAAGGTGCCTGCCAGCGCGCGCTCCACCGCGCGGCCGCCGCCGACCGAGCCGGTGAAGTTGACGAAATCGAACGCCTTCGCGCCCATCAGCTCTTCCGACACCTCATGCGTCAGGTAGACGTTCTGGAACACGTCCTGCGGCACGCCCGCCGCGTGGAAGGCTTCGGCGATGCGCTCGCCCACAAGCATGGTCTGCGTCGCATGTTTCAACATCACCGTGTTGCCCGCGATCAGGGCCGGGACCAGCGAGTTGATCACCGTCATATAGGGGTAGTTCCACGGCGCGATGATGAAGACGACGCCCACCGGCTCGCGCGCGATCTGGCGCAGGAAGCTGTCGCTCTGCTCGACCACCATCGGGGCCAGCGCCTCTTCGGCGATCGAGGCCATATAGCCCGCGCGCTCGTTCATGCCGCCGAATTCGCCGCCATAGCGGGTCGGGCGGCCCATCTGCCACGCGAGCTCCTCGACCACGAGATCCTTCATCTCGTTGAGCTTGGCGATGCCCGCCTCGACGAGCGCGATACGCTCGGAGAGCGGGCGCTCGGCCCATGCGGGCTGCGCGGCGCGAAGGCCTGCTGCCAGTGCCTGCGCGTCGGAGGCGCTCAGCGCCTCGCGTTCGGCATAGACCTGCCCGTCGACGGGCGAGATACATTTCAGGGTCTTGGTCATCATGTCTCCTTGCGGGGTGTAGGGCCCCGCGGGTCTGTCAAAACTCAGGCGCGTTCGAAACCGCGCATCCGCTCCCAGTCGGTCACAACTCGGTTCTGTTCTTCGATTTCCCAGCGGGCGGCGCGCACGTAATGGGCCATCACGTCCTCGCCGAAGGCGGATTTAAGCATGTCCGAACCTTCCAGAGCGCCCAGCGCCTCGGTCAGCGATTTCGGCACCTCGGTCACTTCGCCCGCCTTGTAGATGTCGCCCGCGGCTTCCGGCCCCGGGTCCATCTCACCCTCGATCCCGGCCAGCCCCGCCGCCAGAAGCGACGCGCAGGCCAGATAGGGGTTCAGGTCGGCCCCGCCGATACGGCATTCGACGCGAATTCCTTTCGTGCCCTCGCCGCAGATGCGGAAGCCCGCCGTGCGGTTGTCCAAAGACCAGACCGCTTTCGTCGGCGCGAAAAGCCCCTCGCAGAAGCGCTTGTAGCTGTTGGTGTAGGGCGCGAGGAAATAGGTGATCTCGCGCGCATGGGTCAGCTGCCCGGCGAGGAACTGATGCATCAACTCGGACATGCCATTCGGCGCGTCCGTGTCGAAGAAGGCAGGTTTGCCTCCCTTCCAGAGCGACTGGTGCACGTGGCTCGACGAGCCCGCCTTGTCGGTGTGGTATTTCGCCATGAAGGTCGCCGAAAGCCCGTGGGACTGGGCGACTTCCTTGGCGCATTGCTTGACCAGCACATGCATGTCAGCGGTCTGAAGCCCGCCCGCATATTTCACGTTCAACTCTTCCTGACCGCATTCGGCCTCGCCCTTGGAACATTCGACCGGCACACCCGCCGCATAGAGCGCGTTGCGCATCGCCCGCATCGCCGGTTCGGCGCGCGAATTGCCCATCAGCGAATAGTCGACATTGTAACGCGCGACTGGGGTCGGATCGGGATAGCCCGCGTCGAAGAGCTGCGGATAGCTTTCCTCGAACAGGAAGAATTCCAGCTCGGTCGCCATCATCACGTCAAAGCCCATGTCCTTGGCGCGCTTGAGCTGCGATTTCAGCATCTGGCGCGGCGCATGGGGGATCGGCTCGTGGCTGTGATGATCGAGCAAATCGCAGATCACCAGCGCCGTGCCCGGCACCCACGGGATCAGCCGCAGCGTCTCCATGTCAGGCTTCATCACATAATCGCCGTAGCCGCGCTCCCAGCTGGAGGCGTCATAGCCCGGCACGGTGACCATCTCCATATCGGTCGCCAGCAGGTAGTTGCAGCAATGGGTCTCTTCCCATGCGCTGTCGATGAAATGCGCCGCGTGGAACCGCTTGCCCTGAAGCCGTCCCTGCATATCCACAAGGGCTGCGATGACCGTATCGACCTCGCCTGCATTGACCGATTTCTTGAGCGCGTCGAACGATAATTTACGCGACATGAGTTCCTCCGGGATCAAGATCACCGCGCGAGATTGCCGCGCGGTGCGGGGCCCCACAAGAGGGCAAATGTTGCGTCGTAGGGGCAGCGTTTCCGCCGCCCCCGCTTTGCTTAGCCGCAGCGATAGGGCGGGCCTGCCTTCGCCATCGTCGCGTTGTATTTCTTGAAGATGTCGACGACCTTGGCCTTCAATTCGCTCTCGGCCGCGATCTCGTCCCAGAACTTGTGGGCGGCGTCTTCGACCTTCTGCCATTCGGCGTCCGGAATGGTCGTCAGCTCCATATCGGTGCCTTCGACGCGCAGCTTCGCCTCGCCCGACCAGTACCAGTACTGGCGGTGGTAATGCGATTGATCGAAGCAGGTCTTCATCAGCGTCTTCAGACGATCCGGCACTTCATTCCAACGATCCATGTTGGCGAAGAAGTGGCCGATCCAGGCGCCCGAGATGTTGTTGGTCAGGAAGTAGGGCGCGTTCTTGCCCCAACCCGAGGTGTAATCCTCGGTGATGCCCGACCATGCGACGCCGTCGAGCTCGCCCGTCTGCAGCGCGACTTCGACGTCTTCCCACGGGATCGTCACCGGCACGACGCCGAATTGCGCGAGGAAGCGCCCGGCGGTCGGGAAGGTGAAGACCCGCTTGCCGTTGAGATCGTCGAGCGACTTCACCGGCTCTTTCATCGCGAAGTTGCACGGATCCCACGAGCCCGCCGAGATGTGCTTCACACCGACGGCCGAATACTGCTCGTCCCAGATCTCGTTGAGACCCCATTCGTTAAACAGCGTCGGCACATCGAGCGAGTAGCGCAGGCCGAAGGGGAAATAGCCGCCGAAGACGGTGACTTCGGTGGGCGAGGCCATCGAGTCATCGTCGGATTGCACGGCGTCGATCGTGCCCGACTGCATCGCGCGGAACAGCTCGGAGGTCGGCACCAGCTGGTCGGCGTAGTAAAGTTCGATCTCCATCTCGCCATCGGCGATTTCGTTGAAGGTCTTGATGCAATTGTCCACGACCTGTTCGGCCAGCGCGGGGCCGGCATAGGTCTGCATACGCCACTTGATCGGTGTGGTCTGCGCGACGGCCGGGGCCGCAAGGCCCGCCGCAGCCGCACCCACCGCACCGGTGGTGAGGAACTGTCTTCTTGTCGTCATCACTCTCTCTCCTTGTTGGTTGATCCCGGTTTTTCCGGGTTATGGTTATCTTCCAAGCACCGCATGCGGCAGCCAGAGCGCCAGCTGCGGAAAGATCATTACGAGGATCAGCGTCAGGACCATCACGCCCACGAAGGGGATCACCGAGGCGTAGATCACCGGCAGGGTGAAATCCTTCGGCGCCATCGCCTTCATCAGGAACAGGTTATAGCCGAAGGGCGGCGTGAGATAGGCAACCTGACAGGTGATGGTATAAAGGACACCGTACCAGATCATGTCGAAGCCCAGATGCCGGGCGAGCGAGACATAGACCGGGGCCACGATCACCAGCATCGCCGTGTCGTCGAGGAACATCCCCATCACGAGGAAGCTCAGCTGCATCAGGATCAGGATCTGCCACGGGCCGAGGCCGAGGCTGTCGGTGAAGAAATCCTCGATCGCGCGGCCCGCGCCAAGACCGTCGAACACCGCCCCGAAGGAGAGCGCCGCGGTGATGATCAGCATGAACATCACGGTGATCTTGAGCGTGTTCTCGGTCGAAACCTTGAAGACCTGCCAGGTGAAGCGCCGCTTGATCGCCGCCGCGAAGACGGCCGCCAGCGCGCCGATCACCGAGGCTTCGGTCAGGCTCGCCCAGCCCTTCAGGAAAGGCACCATCATCGCAACGAAGATGAAGACCGGCATCAGGCCCGCGCGCAGAAGGCGCAGCTTCTCGCGCATGGTGATCATGGCGCGCTCTTCCGCATCCATCGGCGGCGCGAGGTCCGGGTTCATTTTGCAGCGGATCACGATATAGGCGACGAAAAGCGTGGCCATCAGCAGCCCCGGCACCGCACCTGCCAGCCACAGCTCCGACACCGGCTGGCGCGCGATCAGCGAGAACAGCACCAGCACGACCGAGGGCGGGATCAGGATGCCCAAGGACGACCCCGCCTGAATGACACCCGAGATCATCAGCTTGTCGTAGTTCCGGCGCAGCAGTTCCGGCAGCGCGATCGTCGCCCCAATGGCCATGCCCGCGACCGACAGACCGTTCATCACCGAGATCATCACCATCAGCATGATCGTCCCGATGGCGAGGCCGCCCGGTAATGGCCCGAACCAGACGTGGAACATCCGATAGAGGTCTTCGGCCAGACGGCTCTCGGACATCACGTAGCCCATGTAGACGAACATCGGCAGCGTCAGAAGCGGCGTCCATTTCATCAGCTTCATGACCGAGCCGAAGCCCATCTGCGTACCGCCCGGCCCCCAGAGCCAGAACGCCGCGACTACGGCGACGAAACCGATCGCGCCGAAGACGCGCTGACCGGTCAGCATCATCAGCAGCATCGTCGAGAACATCAAAAGGGCGATGGTGTTGTGATCCATCAGATTTCCTCTCCGCGAATAGTCGCGACATCGCGGATCAGAAGTGCCACGGCCTGCAGGAACAGAAGCGCGAAGCCCGTGGTGATGATGACCTTGATCGGCCACAGCACCGGACGCCACGCGGTCGGGTTTCGCTCGTTATATTCGAAGGAATAGACCGTGGAATCGAAGGCCGAGTAGACCATGATCCCAAGGTAGAACATCAGCGCGAAAACGGTGAAGGCATCCCACCAGGCCTGCCCTTTCGGAGACCAGCGGGAATACAGCAGGTCCATCCGGACGTTCGTGTCGCCCTGAAGCGTCCACGGCGCGCCGAGCATGTAATAGGCGACCAGCGTGAACTGGGCCATCTCGAGCGTCCAGAGCGCGGGGATTTCGAAGATCTTCGTCAGCGATGAGAACAGCATGATCGCCATCATCACGTAGAGCAGGTACATCGCCACCTTGCCGAGCTTGCGGTTGAACCCGTCGATCAGGCGAACATAGGCGACACTCCAGCGTGGCATCAGGCGGCCTCCCCGTTATTTGCGGCGATCTGCGACAGCGCGGCTTGCAGCACCGGGGCAAGCGTCGCAGCCATCGCCTCTTGCGCGGCGGGATCGGCGATCAGATCGTTGCGCAGCTCCAGCATGACATTCGGCAGCCCCATCGGCGTGGCCTGCAGCGCGAGCGTATGACAGACGCCATCGGCGCCCGAGTAAGGTTCGTTAAGACGCGCATCGAGTTCGGTGACACGGCGGGCTTCATCGAGAACCGCCTGCGCCAGGCTCGGATCGGCATCGTGGATCACGCCAAGCTCGACCGCACGCGGCTTGCCGAACCAGATCGGCGTGAAGGAATGCACGGTGACCAGCGTCGTTGGCCTGCCGCGTGCCAACCGCTCGGCGATGAGACCGCGCAGCGCGGCATGGAATGGCAGGTAAAGCGCCTCGGTGCGGGCGCTGCGATCCTCGGGCGACAGCTCCGCATTGCCGGGAATGTCGTGAATCTCGGAAGTCACGGGCATTGCACCCGGATGATGCGGCGGGCGGTTAAGATCGTAGATCAAGCGCGACTGGCGGGCCGCGACCAGCGGTGCGTGCAATTTCGCAGCCAAACCACGCGCAAGGCCCAGCGCGCCGGGATCCCAAGCGATATGCGCCTCGCGCTGATCGGGGGTCAGACCCAGATCGCCCCAAGGCGCCGGAAAAACATTCGACGCATGTTCGCAGACCAGAACGACCTCACCCGGTCGATCCGCGCCTTCGATTTCCACCGCTGCATGCGCGCTGTTCAAATCGGTCCCTCTCTGTTGAGCGGCGCGATTCTACGTCGCGTCCTGGGGTCAGGCTCGCCCCGCCAAGCCGCATCTGTCAAGAAAATTTCAGAGAAGAAAATTCTGTTACAATCATTTCTAACTTGATTCGCACGGGGGTGCCCGATTTGTCAGCAGCGACGCAAAGCATCGAAGACAGGCTCCGGACGGGCATCGAAGAGATGACCCGGACCGAGAAACAACTCGCCGGACATATCCTGCGCCACTATCCGATGGCGCTTCTGGGATCTGTCGCGCAGCTGGCGCGGGCCGCCGAGGTCTCCTCTCCCACCGTGGTGCGATTGGCGCAGAAGATGGGCTATGGCGGCTATCCGGGGCTGCAGCAGGCGGTGCGCGACGAGTTGGAGGCGCAGCTTGTCTCGCCGCTGGTCAAGCACGATCGCTGGGCGGGGGATGCGCCCGACACCCATATGATCAACCGCTTCGCCGATACGGTTCTGGGCAATCTGCAGGCGACGCTGAAGCAGATCGACCACGCCGAGTTCGACGCCGCTGCCGCGCTGATGGCCGATCCCAAACGCCGCATCTTCGCGACTGGGGGCCGGATCACCGGCCCGATCGCCGCCTATTTCGTGGCGCATATGAAGGTGATCCGCCCCGGCGTCGAACTGCTAGAGCCGCTGTCGAACAGCTGGCCGCCCGCGCTTCTCGAGATGCAGAAGGGCGACGTGCTCTTGGTTTTCGACATTCGCCGCTACGAATCGAGCGTGCTGCAACTGGTGGAGATGGCGGTCGAGCAGGGGGCGGAAGTCGTGCTGATCACCGACCCTTGGGTCTCGCCCGCCGCAACCCATGCGCGCTATCGCTTCTCGGCGCAGATCGAAGCGCCCTCGGCGTGGGATTCGACGGTCGCGATTCAGGTTCTGGTCGAAACGCTTATGGCCGCGATCCAGTCGCTGACATGGGAAGAAACCTCGGCCCGCATGGCGCGGCTGGAGGCGCTGTACGACCGCGCGCGCTTTTTCCGCAGGAAATAAGGCCCAGCGCGCGCCTGCGCGAAAACGCACAGCCCGGAAACGAAAAAGTCGCGCAACCCGGATGAGTCGCGCGACTTTTTGAATAATGGTGCCCAGGAGATGCAGGCTCGAGGGAGAAAGCAATTTTTCTCTCGGGCGTCGGAAGTTCCCAGTTTCTTTGGAGAAATTTCTCCACCCAACTGCGGGTGAAATTTGCGAGAACTCCACCCGGATGGGGCAACGGGGAAGACCTACTACTTCCGCATGCGCGTCCCGAATGAGTTTACGGACGTCGAACCTCTCCGTGAGATTAACAGGTCTCTTAAGACGAGGGACTTCATAGAGGGCGAGGCACGCTGTGCGAACGTCAGGCTTGCTCTCTCCACCGAGTGGAGGGCCCGTCGCGCCGGGCGTGCCGCAGACACACGAGCTATGTTCGACGCCTTGGTCGACATACTGAAGGCCTGGGGCATGAGCTTCAGCCCGATGGAAGACCTGATTACGGGACCTCTCAGCGACCTCCATTCCCAAATCGAGGCCATTGCCAATGTGGATCCTCTGTCGCCCGCAGTCCCGGCAGCACTCGGAGCCAAAGGCCTCCCCGACCTGTCTCTCTATGAGAGCCAAAGGCATGCCCATCCTGAAGGCGAATGAGGTTCGTGAGAAGAACACACGTCAACGCTTACCTATTTTCAGATGCCAGAGCGGTTTGGCGTGGGTGGAAGTCCCGCGCCCGACACGGCAGCCTGACAGGTTTGAAGCGTCACGGCGCGGCGGAATGACGACCACCGCATAGGCATGAGGTCACTCGATGGACCGTAACCGCCCTATTCCAGCGATGCCGCGAGGGCGCGCGCTGCGTCCTTGCCCAGCCGCGCGCCCGGCGCGCCCAAGACCGCGCCGCCGACTGTCTGTCCCATGCCGACCGCCTGTTCGACCGGGTGACCAAGAAGACGGGCGGCAAGATAGCCCGCATTGAACGCGTCGCCCGCGCCGGTGGTATCACGCAGCTCTGTCAGAACTGGGGTGTCGCGCCGACCGGTGCGCCCCTCGGCAAGATACCAGACGGGGCGCGCGCCATCCTTCACGGCGATCTCCGCCACCCCCTGCCCGCTCAATCGCGCCAAGGTCTGTTCCGGTGTCGCATCGCCCCACAAGGCAGCCTCGTCGTCAAAACTCGGCAGCGCGATATCGGTATGGGCGAGCATGCGCAGACACGTGTCACGCGCCTCCTCCGGCGATTGCCAGAGCCGTGGCCGATAGTTCGGATCGAAGGAAATACGCGCGCCATCGCTGCGCGCCTTGGCAATCGCGTCGAACAACGTCTCGCGCGCCTCCGGCGAGAGAATGGCGAGGGTGATGCCCGACACATGGACGAGATCCGCGCCGGACAAGGCGCGCCCGAGGGTATCGGGATCATCCGCGAGCCGACGCGCCGCAGAGAGCTGGCGCCAATAGTGAAAACTGCGCTCCGCCCCCTCCAGTTCGATCATGTAGAGGCCCATCTCGCGCTCGGCATCGCGCTGCACGGTGGAGATGTCCAAGCCATCCGCCTCCATCTCGGCGAGGAAACGACCGGACAGCTTATCCTCGCCGATGCGCGTGACGAAGCCCGCCCGGGCACGCGATCCAAGCAGTTGCGCCGCATGCCACAGCGTGTTGAACGTATCGCCCGCATAGCCGAGGCGGAACGTGCCGCCCTCGACCGGGGCGAGTTCCAGCATCGCTTCGCCGATGGCGACCATCTTCTTCGGGTTCTCACTCATTCGCGCAGGCCTTTCGCGTCGAGGTCAAAGATGCGTCCGGTCAGCCAATCGGGCCAATCCCGCTCGAAGAACGCGCGCGCGCTCTCGTCGAAGCTGCGGTTTTCGCGGGTGTCGATCTTCAAATCTTCCCCTTCCAGACGGACGAGGATTTGCGTCTGCTTGTCGGTGTCGCGCTCCGTTTTGAAGCGGAACGCGCCCAGATCCGTGTTGCGCGCCATCGGGATCGCTTCGCCCTCATCGGAACAGATCGCGCGCGCGCCGCGGCTGCCACCGCCTTGCGAGATATACCGGTCGAGCGCGGCAAGGACGGCCTCGGAGGCAAGTGCCATCTGCTGCCACTGGATCGCACGCCCGCCATCGCCCACGCGCTCCGGGGCGATCCCGCCGCTGCGCAAGCTCCGGTTCAACTGGCGCGCCGCTGCAAGCGCTTCGGCCACGTCCTCGCTGTTGCAGATCATCCCGGCATGGTCGCTCATCCGGGCCTGAACTTCGTCGCGGACCGACTTCACGGAATGCGCGCTGTCCGTGTTCAACCGTGCAAGCAGATCCGTCACCGCCGCAGTGAGGGCCGCCGATCCGACGGCATCCGGCGCATGCGCCGTGCGGCTCGCGCCGATATGCTCGCCAACGCGGGTGCCGAAGACCTGACCGGCGTTCAGGGCCGATCCGCCCGGGCGCGTCACGCCATGCGTGCCCGCCGCCTCGCCCGCGGCATAGACACCGCGGAGGTTGGAGCGCCCCCACGGATCGACCGCGATCCCGCCATTCATATGCTGGTTGTTCACCGCGAATTCGAGCGGCGCGGCGGCGATGTCGACCTTGTAGCGACGGTACAGTTCGATCGCGAGCGGGTTCATGTGGCGCAGCCGGTCGATCGGCAACTCCTGATCCGCCCCGGCCGTGCCCAGATAGGTCCGCACATCCTCGTCGAGGCGGGTAAGATCGAAGGGCTGATCCCCGGGCACCGGAAGCGGGTTGCGGTTGAAGTCCATGAAGACCCGGCGCCCCGCAGCGCTCTCGCGCCAAATCGCCAGATCGACGAGGCTCGACGCGAAATCCAACATCCGCGTCGCGTGGAACGGCCATTGATAGCCCTTGCGGAACACGTTGGAGGCCAACTCCTGCGTCGTCCGGTAATATTGCGCGAGGAAATGATGCTCGCGCCCTTCGGCATCGACCGAATAGATATGCGGCAGGGATTGCACGTAAGTCCCCGAGAGGTTCCACGGGAACCCTTCGCGGCGCGTACCGATGCCGAACTGGCTCTCGGTGAGGTTCACCAGTTCGATCCCCGCTTCAAGCGCGAGACCCAGCGTGCCAAAACAGCCATTAGGATAGACGCTGTCGCGATAAAGCTCACCCGGCCCGCCTGCCGCGAGCACGACATTCGGCGCGGCAAACAGCACGAGACCGTATGGGTTGGCGTCGCTGCGGTCGGATTTGCGGAACGCCAGCGCCCCGGTGACACGGCGGTCGCCCCCCTCTCCTTCGGTGAGCAGTTGCACGACCGTCGTGTGGTTGAAGATCGGCACGTGGAGCCGCAGCGCCTCTTCCGCCAGCACCTTGACCATCAGCCGCGAGGTTCTGGGGCCGCAACTCGTCGCGCGCCCGGTCTCGTCATGGTCGGTCTTGTAGCGCAGCGTCGCGCCGAACCGGTCCTGCGGCAGCGGCAGGCCGAGATATTGCAGCGAGGCCATCATGCGCGGCGAGCCGACCGCCTCGATATAGGCCGTATCCTCGTCCATTGCGCCGCCAGCCCGGATCGCCCGCGCCATCGCCTGAAAATCATCCCCGTGATCGGCGGTATTCGCGGTGTGCAGCGTCTGCTTGTCGGAGCCCGAGCAGGCGGAGGTCCCGCCCCAGGCGCTCTGGCTCGCGACGATCACCTCGCCGCCGCGCCGCTTGAGTTCGACGGCGGCGCGAAGGCCAGCCGCCCCGCTGCCGACGACGAGGCAGCCGGTGAGATAGACCGGCAGGGTGAGGCCCGCGACCTCGAGCATCTCCGGGACCGCCTCGTCGGCCCGCAGCCGCGGCATCTCGATATCGGTCAGGGCGTCGAGGATTTCCTGAGGGATTGCACTGTCCATGTCTTGGCTCCGTTTGCGGTGCGATCAGCTTTGCGGAATGTCGACCCAGGCGCGTTGCCGGGATGAGCTCATGCAGGCGTCGACGATCTGGGTGATGTGATGGCCTGTCTCGAAGGTCGGCCACATCGCCTTGCCGGAGACGATGGAGCGGATGACCTCCGCCGCTTCGATGATCTTGGTCTCGTTATAGCCGAGCGCAAAATTCGGTAGCGGCAGGAAGGCCGCGTAGGTCGGATGCTCGGGCCCGACATCGATCTCGCGGTAGCCGCGGCGCCCGATCGGATCGGCATTGGTGTAGAAGCGCAGCCGGTTCACCTCGTCGAACGTATAGGCGAGGCTGCCTTTCGTGCCGTAGATCTCGTAGGTCTGCATGAATTTGCGCCCGGTCGCTACACGGCTGAAATCCACGATCCCGTTCGCACCGTTCTCGAACGTGCACAGAATCTGGCTCGCGTCGGGATTGGTGATATCGGCCCATTCCTCGCTGCCGGTCAGCTCTGCCGTCTCGCCAAGCCCCAGCCCTTCGATCTTGGGACGGCGCGGCGTGACGATGATGTTGTTGGCGATCAGAGACGTGACGCGACCGACGAGGAATTCCATGAAGCTGAAGACATGGCTGCCGGTATCCCCGACGATCCCGGTCGGTGCGAGCGACCCATCGGCGCGCCACATATAGGGCACCATCGGGTCGCCATACATGTCGACATGCTGGCACCCTTTGAACATCGTGATCTCGCCGATCTCGCCCGCATCGATGATCTCCTTCGCGAGATCATGGACGGGGTTGCGCGGGAAGCCGTGGCCGACGCGGGTGATCAGGCCGCGCGCCTTCGCGATATCGGCAAGCTCGCGCGCCTCCTCGGCGGACTCGGCAAGGGGCTTTTCGCAGAAGACATGCTTGCCCGCTTCGAGCGCGGCTTTCGCGACCTCGTAATGCAGGTTGTCGGGCAGGCAGATATCCACAAGATCAACCTCGGGATCGGCGATCACCTCGCGCCAGTCCTGAACGATCCGCGCACCGGGCACCCGGGCGGCAAGCTCCTGCGCCCGCGCGGGATTGCGATCGACGAGGGTGACGACGCGCGCCGTACCTCCCTCGGTCCCGAAGAAATGCGGAAAAGTCTCGTAGGCCATCGTGTGGACTTTGCCCATCCACCCCGAAGCGCCGAGCACGGCAACGCGGATCTCTGTCATTAGAACACTCCTCTCCTGTTCGCGCCGGTGTCTCTCCGCGCGGTCTCGTCTCTGTTTCGTCCGAACGGGCGGGCCTCCCGTCTCCCTGTCGTCTCAGCCCGCAGGCGTCTCGCCACTCGATCCACGAATGGCCAGCGAGACCGGCGTGCGGATTTCCGGCGCCGGTACCTTGTCGTTCTCGAGCCAGGCCAGGATCGTTTCGGCGACAAGCTTCCCGAAGCCGTCAATATCGCAGCGCACCGAGCTGAGCGGCGGCCAGGAATGGGCCGCTTCCTCGATGTCATCGAAGCCCACGATGCGCAGATCGCGCCCGACATTGCGCCCGATCTCGGCGCAGCCCGAAATCATCCCGAGCGCGACCTGATCGTTGAAGCAGACCGCGGCATCGACCTCCGGATGATCCTTTGCCAACGCGTGCGCCGCCTCCCTGCCGAAGGCGCGGCTCGCGCTGCCGGTCAGAACATGGGGCTCGAGCCCGGCGCTCTCGATCGCACTCAGATAGCCCGCCATGCGTTCCTGCGTGACCGCCCGGCCTTCCAGACCGCCAACGAAAGCGATCCGCTTCGCGCCTTGTTCGAGGAGATGCTCTGTCGCGATGCGCGTCCCGTTCGGATAGTCCGGCGCGGCGAAGGGGAAGAGCTCGGTCCGCATCTCGACTTTACGCAGCACCTGCATCGCCGGAATGCCCGCCCGCTGAAGCGCCTCGAAGCTCAGCGCCTCGTCGCCATAGGCGGGCGACAGGATCATCGCGGAGACGCCGTGCTCGATCATCGCCTCGACCACCTGCGCCTGCAGCTGGGGGTCTTCGTCGGTATTGGCCACGACCGCAGCATAGCCGCGGCTCGACAACGCCATTTGGACGGATGTCGCGAATTCGGTGAAGAATGGGTTGCGCAGGTCGTTGATCACGAGACCGACGAGCCCGGCCCCCGCGCTGCGCAGATTGGCCGCCGCCCGGTTATAGACATAGCCGATCTCGGTCATCGCAGCCTGCACCTGCTCGCGCGTTTTCTGCTTCACCAAGGGGCTGTTCTGGATCACGAGGCTGACGGTCGATTTCGAGACCCCGGCCTTGCGCGCCACGTCGATGATCGTCGGTCTGCGGTCGCTCGGCGCCATGTCACGCCCCCTGCGGCTGTGCCGCGATCTCAAGGTCGAAAACGAGGATGCCGTCGATCCCGCCTTGGGCGTTGGCCACGAGCTTCGCACCGAGCGCCCGGTGATCGGGATGTTCCTGATAGGCGGCGAGCGCCTCCCAGTCGCGGAAATCGACGGTGAAGCCGTGCATGTAGCCGCGCTCGATCTTCTCGGGGCTCTCGGAGCGGCCCGCGCAGATCGCGCCAAGCCCGTCCACCTTGCCCTCGATCGCGTTCAGCTCCTCCCAGAGCGGCGCGATCTCTTCCTCGCTCAGCTCGGGTTTAAATTTGACGAGAACGATGTGGCGCACTGTCATGTCAGCCTCCATGTGACGCGCGGATCATATCGGCGGCTTTCTCGCCGATCATGATCGCCGCGGCGTTGGTGTTGGACGAGATCACGCGCGGCATGATCGAGTTATCGACGACGCGCAGTCCCTCGATCCCGTTGAACCGCAATGTCGGGTCTACGACAGCTCCCGGATCGGCGCCCATGCGACATGTCCCCGCGCAGTGATGCGACGTTTTCGAATGGGTGCAGATGAAATCGAAGTAATCCTCATCGGTTCGGACATCGGGCCCGGGAAGGCGCTCGGCGAGGATATATTTGCGCAAGGGCGATTGCGACAGGATTTCCTGCGTCAGCTTCAGCCCCCGGATCGACATTTCGCGATCGAGCGGATCCTGCAGATAGTTCGGATCGATCAACGGCGCCTTCGCCGGATCGTCGCTTTGCAGGCGGACGCTGCCGCGCGAGCGCGGGCGCAGGTAACAGGAATTGAGCGTGATACCGCCCTGCGGCATCGAGACGACGCCGTGTTCGATGCCGGTCCCGAGCCCGAGATGGAACTGCAGATCCGGGGACCGCGACTCGGGATCGGCATACCAGAAGCCGCCGGTTTCGAACAAAGACGACGCCACCGGCCCCTTGCGTCCGAACAGATATTGCAGCCCCGCCAGCGCCGCCCAATGCGGTTTCGCATAACGGTCGTAGCTATAGGGGCCCGACAGTTCGCTGATGCAATAAAGGTCGAGGTGATCCTGCAGATTGGACCCCACCTCCGGCTGGTCGAAGACGACATCGATCCCGAGCGAGGCCAGCTCGTCCGCCGGTCCGATCCCCGACAGCTGCAGGAGCCGCGGCGAGCCGATCGCCCCCGAACAGAGCAGCACTTCGCTTTCCGCCCGCAACCGCGTGCCATCGACAAGCTCGACCCCTATCGCGCGGCCATTCTCGACCACGATCCGGCGCACCTGCGCACCCAGCTGCACCGTCAGGTTCTCGCGGTGACGGTTCGGCGCGACATAGGCCATCGCCGCCGAGGAGCGGCGCACGTTGCGCTGGGTCAGCTGATAATAGGCGACGCCGTCCTGCTTCTCGCCGTTCACGTCGTAATTGCGCGGGATACCAAGCTCCGCTGCCGCTTCGAAATAGGCCTCGCAGACCGGCAGGGGGGCGCGCGGGTCGCTCACGCCGAGCGGACCGCCCTTGCCGTGATACCGGTTCTCGAGGCTCGCGTTATCCTCGGCCTTGCGGAAATAGGGCAGCACGTCCTCATAGCCCCAGCCGGTGCATCCCATCTGACGCCATTCGTCGTAATCGCGCGCATTGCCGCGGGTATAGACCTGCGCGTTGATCGCGGAGCCGCCGCCGATCACCTTGGCCTGAGTGTAGCGAAAGACCTTGTTCTGCATGTGCCGCTGCGGAACCGTTTCCCAGCCCCAGCTGCCGATGCCCTTGGTCATCTTCGCGAAGCCCGCGGGCAGATGATAGAACGGGTGGCGATCGCTGCCGCCCGCCTCGAGCAGCAGGACGTCCGCCGACGGATCCTCGGAGAGACGCCCGGCCAGCACCGAGCCCGCCGAACCGCCGCCGATAATGATGAAATCGTAAGTCGTCTTCATGCTGGCCTCCTTGGCCAAGTCTCTCGCCGTAGCCCGGGTGGCTCAGGCGGCGAGCTCTGTCTGTGCGATATGCTCGGCTGCGCGCAGGGCGAGCGCCGCGACGGTAAGGGCGGGGTTCACGGCAGCCGAGGTCGGCAAGACGGACGCATCGGCGATGAACAGGTTCGGGTGATCATGGCTGCGGCAGAACGTGTCGACGACGCTCGACGCCGGATCGTTACCCATCCGCGCCGTCCCGCATTGATGCGACGGGGTCTGTCGGTCGAACGGCCGCGCAAGCACGATCGGGTAGCCCGCAGCGCGCAGCTTTCTGCGCAGCATGGCGACGAGTTCGAGATGTGCCTCCCAGTTGGACCGCTTCCAGTCGAGCCGGATCTTGCCGTTCTTCAGCGTCACGCGGCTCTTGGGATTGGGGAGGTCTTCGGACATCGCGTAGAGATCGACCGATCGGTTGGCGATCCAGCTCGCCACCGGTCGCGGCAGCGGCGAGGCCGAGGCGAGGATCGGACCGGAGATTTTGCCGAGCAGCTGGATATTGCCCAGCGGCGCGCCACTCGCCCCGCCCGAGAGGTAGAAATCGTTGATCGCCAGTGTCTTCTGATAGACCGCCCGGTTCCGACGGAGTGGGTGCAGCGCCAGAACGGCCGAGCAATTGTGGTTCATGAAATTGCGCCCGACCTGATCGGAGCCGTTCGCCAGCCCGGTCGGATGGCGCTCAGTCGCAGAGGCCAGCAAGAGGGCCGCGCTTTGCACCGCCCCGGCGGAGAGCACGACGACCGACGCCGTCAGCGTCTGCGTCTGCCCGTCTTTCTCGATCTCGACCCCGCTGATGCGGTTCTCGGCATCGACGATCAGACGCCGCGCCCGCGTGCCCGTCATCAGCTCCACATTCGGGGATTTCAGCGCCGTCGCCAGACCGACGCTTTCGGCATCCATCTTGCCGCCGCAGGTATCGGGGAACGCATCCCAAGGCGTCCGCCCATGCGCGAGCCAGCGGTCGATATCGACCCCAAGCGGCAGGGAAGAAGGGTGCAGCCCGACCGATTTCAGCCGCCGCCGCAGCGCCTTGATATCGGGCTCGTCCGGGACCGGCGCATGGGCGTAGAGGCCGGAATGGCGCGGCTCCGTCGGGTCCTCTCCAAGCTGACCGCGCACCTGATAGAGCGCCTCGGCCTTCTGGTAGAACGGCTCGATCTCGTCATAGGCGATCGGCCAGCCCGGCGTGGTGCCACCCTGATGCGCGACAGGCGAGAAATCCGCCTTGCGGTAGCGCATCAGAACGGCGCCGTAGAATTTCGAGTTGCCGCCGACATTGTAGTAATTGCCGGGGTTGAACGGCACGTCATCGCCATCGAGCCAGGTTTCCTCGGGCCGGTAATGACCACGCGCGAAGATCGCGTCCGGGTCGCGCGCGTCCGGCGTGTCGGGCAGGCGTTCGCCACGCTCGAGCACCAGCACGCGCCGCCCCGTCCGGGCCAGTGCCGCCGCCGTGGTGGCACCGCCCATGCCCGAGCCGATGATGATGACGTCGGCATCGCTCATGGCTGGATGCGCTCCTCCGTCTTGGGATCGAAGGCCACCGCCTTGTCCATGTTGACGGCGAAATCGAAGACCTCACCCGCCCGCACGGTCACATCGGCCCGCATCCGGGCGATGGCGTCGCGCCCGCCCAGCGTCATCGTCACGAACGTGTCCGACCCTGCGGGTTCGGTGACGCCGATATGGTTGCGCAGCGACGCGATATGGTCGGCATTGCGATCGGCCCCCTCCGGATCGGTGATCGTCTCCGGCCGGATCCCGAGAAGGATTTCGCGCCCGTCCCACGCGGCGAGATTGGGTTGCGGGAAGCGGAGCAGTTGCTCCACCCCGTCATGGCCCGTCACGGCCGCATGGGGCGCACCGTCCTTCACCACGATCCGCGACGGGAACACGTTCATCGCGGGGCTACCCATGAAGGTCGCCACGAAAACATTCGAGGGCGTGTCGTAGATTTCCTTCGGCGTGCCGAGCTGCTGCACATAGCCCTTGTTCATCACCGCGATCCGGGTCGAGAGCGTCATCGCCTCGATCTGGTCGTGGGTCACGTAGACGATCGTGGTGCCAAGGCTCTGGTGCAGCTTCTTGATCTCGGTGCGCATATCGACGCGCAGTTTCGCGTCGAGGTTCGACAGCGGCTCGTCGAACAGGAACACATCCGGGTCGCGCACCAGCGCACGGCCCATCGCGACGCGCTGACGCTGACCACCTGAAAGCTGCCCCGGTTTGCGGTCGAGCAGATTGTCGATCTGCAGCATCTCCGCCACCCGGTTCATCGCGTCCTCGCGTTCGGGCTTGGGTGTGCCATGCATCTCGAGACCGAAAGTGATGTTCTGGCCCACCGTCATGTTCGGGTAGAGCGCGTAGGACTGGAACACCATCGCGATGTTGCGCTTCGACGGGTGCACACCATTCATGGTGCGCCCCTTGATCGAAATCTCGCCGGAGGTGATCCCTTCCAACCCTGCGATCATGCTCAGAAGCGTGGACTTGCCGCAGCCGGACGGGCCGACCAGCACGAGGAATTCACCTTCATCGAC
This sequence comes from Thioclava electrotropha, assembly GCF_002085925.2. Taxonomy (NCBI): domain Bacteria; kingdom Pseudomonadati; phylum Pseudomonadota; class Alphaproteobacteria; order Rhodobacterales; family Paracoccaceae; genus Thioclava; species Thioclava sediminum. The sequence continues at coordinate 28,714 of NZ_CP053562.1, read as the reverse complement.
CGAGATGTCGACGCTGTGCAGCACTTCGACCGCGCCGTAGGACTTGGTGACGTTTGAAATATCGAGGAGACCCATTGGCATTACCCCTTGACTGAGCCCGCCATCAGGCCGCGCACGAAGAAGCGCCCCGAGACGATGTAGACGATGAGAGTGGGCAGCGCCGCAAGGATCGCACCCGCGAAGTGAACGTTGTAGGCCTTCACGCCGGTCGAGCTTTGAACGAGGTTGTTCAAGGCGACGGTCATCGGCTGGCTGGCCTGCCCGGCGAAGGACGACCCGAACAGGAAGTCGTTCCAGATATTGGTGAACTGCCAGATGATCGTGACCACGATGATCGGCCCCGACAGTGGCAGAAGGATGCGGTAGAAGATCCGGAAGAACCCGGCCCCGTCGATCTGCGCCGCGCGTACCAGCTCGGTCGGGAAGGCCGAGTAGTAGTTGCGGAAATAAAGCGTCGTGAAGCCGAGCCCGTAGACGACGTGGACGAGGATCAGCCCCGGCACCGAGCCTGCGAGCCCGATCATCCCAAGCACCCGCGCCATCGGGATCAGCACGATCTGGAACGGAATGAAGCACGAAAACAGCAGCATCCCGAAGAGGATCGTGTCACCGCGGAACCGCCACTTGGTCAGAACGTAGCCGTTGAGCGCGCCCATGATGGTCGAGATCGCCACCGCCGGAACCACGATCAGGATCGAGTTGATGAAGTAGGGGCGCAGGCCGGTCGGCTGAACGCCGATCTGGGCCGAGGACCAGGCTTCGCGCCACGGCTCGAAGGTCCAGACATCGGGCAGCGCCATCATGTTGCCGCCCGTGATCTCGCTCAGAGGTTTGACCGAGTTGATCAACATCACCGCGAGCGGCAGCAGGTAGAACAGCGCGAACAGCAGCAGGAAGAGATAGATGAAGGTGCGGGTCACGCGATTTGTGCGGATCGCGACCCCGGTATCGACGGCGCCGGACATTACTTCGGCTCCTTCAGTTCAGCGTAGAGATAGGGGATCATGATCGCGGCGATGGTCATCAGCATGATAACCGCCGACGCTGCGCCCACGCCCATCTCGTTGCGGGTGAAAGTGTAGGAATACATGAAGGTCGCGGGCAGTTCGGTTGCCCGGCCCGGGCCGCCACCGGTCAGCGCGATGACGAGGTCATAGGATTTGACCGCGAGGTGCGCGAGGATAACGAAGGCCGACAGGAAGGCAGGCCGAAGCTGCGGAATGATGATGCGGCGATAGAGGTTCCAGTTCGAGGCGCCATCCATCTGTGCCGCTTTCAGGATTTCGTTGTCGATGCCGCGCAGTCCGGCGAGGAACATCGCCATGACGAAACCCGAGCTTTGCCAGACCGCGGCGATCACCACCGTGTAGATCGCCATGGACGAGCTCTTGATCCAGCCGAAATGGAAACTCTCCCAGCCCCAGAGATGCAGGGTATGTTCGATGCCGATGCCCGGATCGAGAAGCCATTTCCACGCCGTGCCCGTCACGATGAACGAAAGCGCCATCGGATAGAGGAAGATCGGGCGCAACATCCCCTCGCCGCGGATTTTCTGATCCAGAAAGATCGCGAGGGTCAGCCCGATCGCGATACAGATCGCGATGTAGAGCGAGGCGAAGATTGCAAGGTTCTGGACCGCGATCGTCCAGGTCGGCAATTGGAAAAGCCGCCAGTAATTGTGCCAGCCGACAAGGTCGAAGCTCGGCAGGATCCGGCTGTTTGTGAACGACAGGTACCCGGTGAACACGATGAAGCCGTAGACGAAGATCAACATGGACGCGACAGAGGGCGCGAGGACGATCTTGGGAATCCATTCCTGAAGCCGGGTACGCAAGTCTGACTGGACCGGACGGGCCATTGCTCTCTCCTTTGGGGAAATGAGACGGATGGGTGAGGTTCGGGCCGGTCAGATCGACCGGCCCGAGGGCCTGTTACTGAGCCAGTGACACGGCCTTGACGAGTTCCTTGGCGGCGGTCTCGGCGTCATATTCGCCGTTGAAATTCGCCGTCACCACGTCGTAGATCGCGTTCTTCACCGAAGCCGGGTCGGCATGTCCATGCGCCATGGAACCCAGCAGCGTGCCGTTCTCGCTCGCCGATTTCAGCTGAGCCATCGCCTTCTTGCCGCAAGCGTCGAACTCTTCGTCCGACACGTCCGTGCGCGAGGGAACAGAGCCTTTCACCGTGTTGAAGGCGATCTGGAACGACGGCGACATCACGGCTTTCGCCATCGCGTCCTGCGCGGCCTGCGCATCCTCGCCCACCTTGAACATCGCGAACTGGTCGGAGTTGAAGGTCACATCGCCTGCGGTTCCCGGGGTGCGGAAGCAGCCGAAATCGACCTCGGCCTCTTTGCCGGCCCGCAGGAATTCACCCTTGGCCCAGTCGCCCATCATCTGGAAGGCGGCTTCGCCATTGATGACCATCGCGGTCGCGAGGTTCCAGTCGCGGCCCGAGAAGTTCGGGTCGACGAAGCTGTGAAGCTGCTCCATGCGCTTGAAGGATTCGACCATCTGCGGACCGCCAAGCGCTTCGGGATCGAGATCGACGAAGGCCTTCTTGTAGAACTCGGGGCCACCGACCGACAGCACGACGCCATCGAACATCGTGGCTTCCTGCCAGGGCTGGCCACCTGCGGCGAGTGCGATCTTCCCGGAATCCTTCACCTTCTGCATCGCAGCGATGAACTCGTCCCAGGTCTTCGGCTCTTCGATGCCGAGATCGGCGAGCATCTTCTTGTTCGACCACACCCAGTTGGTCGAGTGCACGTTCACCGGAACCGCGACCCAGTGGCCGTCATATTTCGAGAACTTCTGCAGCGCCGCAGGCACCACGGCATCCCAGTTGCCATCGGCCGCGACCTTGTCGAGATCGGCCAGCGCGCCTTGCTGCGCCCAGTCCGAGATGTCGAAGCCGAGCATCTGAACCGCGGTCGGCGGATCACCCGAGGTGACGCGCGCACGCAGCACGGTCATCGCACTTTGGCCACCGCCACCTGCGACGGGCATATCCTTCCAGCCGATGCCTTCTTTCTGCAGATCGTCCTTGAGAACGTTGAGCGCGGCTGCTTCGCCGCCCGAAGTCCACCAGTGAAGAACCTCCACATCCTCCGCCTGTGCCGACCCTGCGACGAGCGCCAGAACGCTCGCCATTTTCAGTGTCCGTCCGATGTAACTACGCATGATTTTCCTCCCTCTTGCGTTGTCGTCACACTCCCTCCCGTGCGACCGATCAGGTCATTCGGGTCTTACCCAAGGCTCTCGCGTGCGACCGATGCGCATCACGAGCGTCTTGATCTCGAAGAACTCCTCGAGGCCGTAGCGTCCGATCTCTCTCCCTTGACCGGATTGCTTGACCCCACCGAAGCTCAATTCCGGGAAACCGTCCATCCAGGTATTCGTCCAGACGGTCCCAGCCTGCGCCCGCGTCGAGAACTCGAGGCAGGTGTGGACGTTCTCGCTCCAAACGCCCGCAGACAAACCGTAGCTTGCATCATTCGTTAGCGCTACCGCTTCGTCCATCGTGCGGAAGGTCAGAACCGAGAGCACCGGTCCGAAGACCTCCTCGCGGGCGATCGCCATCTCGGGCGAGACGCCGCGCACGACGGTCGGTTGATAGAATTGCCCCTCGAGGCCCGGCACGGTCATCGGCCCGCCCCCCAGCGCGATCTCGGCCCCCTCGGTGACCGCGGCGCGGACATAGTCGTCGATCTTGCCTTGATGCTGGACGGAGATGATCGCCCCGACCTGCGTGCGCGGATCGAGCGGGTCGCCGAAAGCCACGCGCTTCGACAGTTCCACCACGCGCTCGACCACCTCATCCACGATATCTTCATGGACGATGATCCGGCTGCTCGAGTTGCAGCATTGCCCGGTGTTGAAATAGACGCCGAAGGTGATCGCATCGGCCGCGCTCTCAATATCGGCATCGGGGAACACGACCTGCGGGTTCTTCCCGCCAAGCTCCAGCGCGACCTTCTTCAACGTGCTCGACGCGGCCGCCGAGATCGCCTTGCCGACCGCGGTCGAGCCGGTGAAGGTCACCATATCCACGGCCTCATGCGTCGTCATCACGCTGCCCACGGAAGCTCCATAGCCCAGAACAATATTCACGACGCCCGCGGGCATCCCCGCCTCGAACAGCAGCTCCCCGAGCATAACCGTGGTCGATGGCGTCAGTTCGGACGGCTTGATGACCGTGGTGCAGCCAGCGGCGAGCGCGAAGGGCAGCTTCTGGCTCAGGATCCAGAACGGGAAATTCCACGGCGTGATCATCGACACGACGCCGATCGGGTCTTTCACGACGACGCCAAGCATGTCCGGCCCCAGCGTGTTGTGGCTGTCCCCATGCATGGTGCGCGCCAGCGAAGCCGCATAGCGCCACAGATCGGCCGCGCCCGACACTTCGGCGCGCGACTGCGAAATCGGCTTGCCGCTTTCGAGCGTCTCCAGCAGCGCCATGCGCTCGACATTGCCCTCGATCAGATCGGCGACGCGCAGCAGGATCGTGGCGCGCTCCTTGCCCGAGATCCGGCTCCAGACGCCACTGTCGAACGCCTCGCGCGCCGCGACGATCGCGGCTTCCGCATCGGCTTCGGCGCCCAGCGCTGCGCGGCTCACGAGGCAGCCATGCGCGGGGGACATCCGATCGTAGGTCTCGCCAGAGGCACTGTCGCGCCACTCGCCTGCGATCAGGTGACGACAGATGAAGGGCTCTGCGGGGATCGCCGCATCAACGGCAGAGATCAGGTTCAGCTCGGTCATGTTCAAAGTCCCGAAAAATTAGGTTTGCGTTTCTCGCGGAAAGCCGTGACCCCTTCGGCGCGATCTTCGCTGGCCGAAATGGCGGCACTTCCGAGCGCCTCAGCCATGGCGCCGCGATCTTCACCCGCCGCGACATGGATCATCGATTTCGTGATTTCGACGGCGCGGGGCGACAGCCCGAGCGCACGGTCGATCAGGGTCTGCGCTGCCGAACGCGGATCGTCGGAGATCGCGGCCACGAAGCCGACCGCCAAAGCCCGCTCGGCCTTCACCCGGTGACCGAAAAGCGCCATCTCCTTCACCATCGGTTCGGGCAGCAGGCGCATCAGCCGCTGCGTGCCCGACCAACCGGGAACGATCCCGACGCCAGCTTCCGGGAGGGCAAGGCTGGCGCCGGGTGCCATGACCCGAAGGTCGCAGGCTGCGGCAAGTTCGAGACCGCCCCCGAAGGCGTGTCCGTTCAGCGCCGCAATCGTCGGCTTCGAGAGGCGCGCGAGCCGGTCGAAGATCCGGTGTCCGTCGCGGACCCAATGCCGCGCGAACTGGGCCGGGCTCAGATCGCCCCAACCGTTGATATCCGCCCCGGTGCAGAAGGCCCGGTCGCCCTCGGCGCTCACCAGCACGCAGCGAATCTCGACGTCTCGTTCGATCCGATCGAGATGCGCCTCGAGCGCACTCAGCATCTCGACCGTAAGGGCGTTCATCTTCGCCGGGTTGTCGAGGCGCAGCTCTGCCACCGCGCCGTCGAGGATCAGGTGAATATCGCTCATGGCGTCCACCCCATCGGGGCATTGGCGAGAAGCTTCGTGGACATGGTGACGGCATTCTCCGCCACGCGCACCCGCCCCTCGGAGGCGCCGACGATATCGCGCTCGGGATCGATCCCCGGCATGATTTCGGTCGCGATGAGCCCCTTGTCATCGAGCCGCATCACGCAGCGCTCGGTGATGTAGAGCACTTCCTGCCCCTGCTCGCGCGCACGCTCCCCGGAGAAGGTCACATGCTCGACCTGGTCGACCATCTTGGTGAACTTGCCCGGCGCACGGACGCGGATGCCGGTCGCGTCCATCTCCATCTGCGCCCCGGCTTCGAACCAACCTGAGAAGACGATCTTGCGCGCATGGGCGGTGATGTCGACGAAGCCGCCGCAGCCAGCGGTCAGATAGGGCTTCTTGCCGAGCTTGGAGACATTCACATTCCCCTCTACGTCGACTTCGAGGAAGGACAGGAAGGACATGTCGAACCCGGCGCCCTGGAAATAGATGAATTGCTGCGGCGAGGGCACGTAGCCATCGGCGTTCGACGCACAGCCGAAGGCGAAGCCGGTCAGGGGCATGCCGCCCACCGCGCCTTGTTCGATCGCCCAGGTGACCGCGTCGGGATGGCCTTCCTCGAGCAGGATACGCGGCACCATCGCCGAGATTCCGAAGCCGAGATTGGCCGTCATGCCCCCGCGCAGCTCCATTGCCGCGCGCCGTGCGATCACCTTTTCGATGCCGTGCTCCGCCAGTTCGAAGCTCGACCACGGACGCATCACCTGACCCGAAATCGCCGGATCGTAGGGCGTCTCGCAGGTCTGCTTCTGATCCTCGTCCACGACGACGTAATCCACGAGGTGCCCCGGCACGCGGACGTCATGGGGCCGCAGGGAGCCCGCCGCGGTGACGCGCTCCACCTGCGCGATCACCAGCCCGCCATTGTTGCGCACCGCAATCGCCTGCTCGAGCCCGCCGAGATAGGCGCCCTCGTGCTCATAGGTCAGATTGCCGCGCTCATCGGCGGTGGTGGCGCGCAGGATGCAGACATCGGGGTAAATATTCGGGAAATGGAGCCAGGTGTCGCCATCGAACTCCACCCGGCGCACGATGGGGGCGCCCGCTGCGCGATCGTTCATCGCACAGCCCTCGCGCTCGGGATCGACGAAGGTCTTCAGGCCGACCTTGGTGATCACCCCCGGACGCCGCGCAGCCGCCTCGCGATGCATGTCGAACAGGATGCCGGAGGGCACGTTATAGGCAGTCACACGATTCTCGACGACCATCTTCCAGATTTCAGGCATCGGCAGGTTCGACGAACCCGACGGATAGGACCCGGCCAGAACCGTGCTGAGCAGACCATCCTTGGCGATGTGATCGATGCCCTTCACACCGTACATGTCCCCCGCGGCGATCGGATGGATCATGGTCAGGTTCTGCGGATGTTGCTCCTGATCGAAGCGCTCGCCGATCGCCTTGAGCACGGAATCGGGGCAGCCCAATGCCGAAGACGAGGACACCGTGATGATAGCGCCATCCGCGATTTTCCCCACTGCTTCCGATGCACTGACGATCGTGCCCATAGTTCGCTTCTCCCAATCCAAATTGCCGACCCCAGACAAGATTTCAGTCGACACGCCCCAAAAAAGACTCAGCAAATAGGAACGTTCCAAATATTCATAGGAACGTTCCAAATTTGTGTCAAACGTTTTTAGCTGAGCAAATTCATTCGATAGGAGATGGAAACGAGACGATCGCGCGAAGAGGCCCCTTCTTGCCGTGCTAAGGAGGTCGACGCCCCGCGCAGAGCCTTGACGATGAGGAGCAACTGTCAACGGCGGGGTAAAATCCTGCCATTGGGCGGCGCAAAAACCGGCGACTTCGGGGTATGGGCGCGACGCGCACTATGAGACAGCGACCGGTCAACCGCGCTCCCCAGATAGCGGACAGTTGACTGGCCGCCTTGGCCCGTGAAAGCCAAGCCTTCATCGGCTGGATCAGGCGGCGTCGGTGGACTTGCGTGCGCGGCGTTAGGCGAGCCGGCAATCGCGCTGAAGAGATGGCGAGCTAATGCTCATCTGGGCGCGCCACCAAATCCTTTCCGCATTTGCTCCACTGAACCGGAACCGGTGCGCCCGAATCTTATCGTTGCGCCTCAGGATCGAGCCTCACGAACGAAATTCATAACCCGCCTCATGAAATTCACATGCGGAACAGTTTTCGAGGCAAAATCAGGCCCAAAACAGAGAAAAGCTCGGAAAACCGAAGTTTTCCGAGCTTTTCGCTTGGTTTATGGTGCCCAGGAGAGGACTCGAACCTCCACGCCTTGCGGCACACGGACCTGAACCGTGCGCGTCTACCAATTCCGCCACCTGGGCAGGTGTCGTGGAGCGCGAGATACATAGCGGCGCTGGGACTGTCAACGGGGATCGACACGAAAAATTCGCAAGCTTCGACTCTTCGGGTCTTTGGCCTTGTTCCCGCGGGGGCGAGGCGGTAATCAAAGAACGAAATTCTTGCAAGGAAAGGCCTCTGCCCATGTCCAAGCTGGTTACGATCTACGGCGGTTCGGGGTTCGTCGGGCGCTATATCGCGCAGCGCATGGCAAAGGACGGTTGGCGGATTCGCGTTGCGGTCCGGCGTCCGAACGAGGCGCTTTTCGTCAAACCCTATGGTGCGGTCGGGCAAGTCGAGCCGGTCTTCTGCAACATTCGCGACGATGCCAGCGTGCGCGCGGCGATGCAGGGCGCGGATGCGGTGATCAATTGCGTCGGTATTCTCGTCAATGAAGGCAAGAACAAGTTCGGCGCCGTGCAAGCCGAAGGTGCAGGCCGCGTGGCGCGTATCGCTGCAGAAATGGATGTGCCGAAACTGGTGCAGATCTCGGCCATCGGCGCCAATCCCGATAGCGAGAGCGAATATGCCCGCACCAAGGCTGCAGGCGAGAAAGCGGTGCTGGATGCCTATCCGCAGGCCGTGATCCTGCGCCCCTCGATCATTTTCGGCAACGAGGACGGGTTCTTCAACAAATTCGCCTCGATGTCGCGCTTCACCCCGATCCTTCCGATCACCGGCGGTCACACGAAATTCCAGCCGGTCTTCGTCGATGATGTCGCGAAGGTCGCGGTCATGGCAGCGGATGGCAAAGTGTCCCCCGGCACCTATGAACTCGGCGGGCCGGATGTGGAGACCTTCCACGACCTGATGAAGCAGATGCTGACGGTGATTCACCGTCGTCGTCTCGTGCTGTCGCTGCCCCGCTGGGTCGCAAGCATCCTCGGCGGCGTCTTCGATCTGGGTCAGGCGGTCACCGGCGGTCTGTTCACGAACCGCATCCTCACGCGCGATCAGGTGAAGAACCTGCAAGCTGACAATGTCGTGTCCGAGGGCGCGAAAGGCTTCTCCGATCTCGGAATCCAGCCTATGGCAATGGAAGCGGTGATGCCCGGCTACCTGTGGCGCTTCCGCCCCGGTGGGCAATATGACGATATCAAAGCTTCGGCGAAGAACCTTCGCAAGACATAACCCCCTCCTTCCTCCCCGGTGCCGCTTGCGGCGCCTCTCTGACCTAGGCGGTATTTCTTGAGCTATCTGAACGACGTTCTGCTCGGTGTGATCGAAGGGATCACCGAGTTTCTCCCGATTTCGAGCACTGGCCACTTGATCCTGGCCGAACATTGGCTTGGCACGCGCTCGGATACCTACAACATCGTCATTCAGGCCGGGGCGATCCTTGCGGTGACGCTGATCTATTGGCGCCGCCTGATGGAGCTTCTGTTCAACTGGCGCAATCCGGAGAACCGCGACTATCTCGCGAAGCTGACCGTCGCCTTCCTGATCACCGCCGTTCTGGGCCTGATCGTGAAGAAGATGGGTTTCGAGTTGCCGACAACGATCCATCCCGTCGCCTGGGCGCTGGTGATCGGCGGTTTCTGGATGCTGTTTGCGGAACGCGTCGCGGATCGGCAGGCCGATAACAGCCAAATCTTCTGGCGCGTCGCGATCGCGGTCGGGATTGCGCAGATCGTGGCCGGGGTCTTTCCGGGCACCTCGCGCTCGGCCACGACGATTTTCGTGGCGATGCTGCTGGGCACCTCGAACCGGGCGGCGGCGACCGAATTCGCCTTCCTCGTCGGTATTCCCACCATGTACGCGGCGAGCGGTTACGAATTGCTCAAGCAGCTCAAGGATGGGACCGGCGGCAACGAGGATTGGGCCGGGCTCGGCATCGCTTTCGTCGTCTCGACCGTCACGGCCTTCGTCGCGGTGAAATGGCTCCTTGGCTACATTCAGGGGCACCGTTTCACCATCTTCGCGATCTACCGGATCATCTTCGGCGGGCTCCTGCTGAGCCTTGCGGCGGTCGGTGTGCTAGGCTGATCAGGAGCGAATCGCTTTTTGGCGACGCGTGATCCTCAGGAAAATCAGGGTAAAGCGGCAATAAAGTAAACCAAGCTGACCTATTTTGAGCGAATTTGAGGTGCCTTCTCATGCGCCTCTCGCAAAAAATACACATTTAGGTCAGCCTTGCTTACTTTTATTGCTGTGGCAGGCAGTGTAGTCATGCGCACCCACCGGTTTTCTAGGGAGGCGCCACAATGGCCAAGCAACCGATGCTCAAGTTCGTCAAGACGGCGAAAGAGATGCCTCAGAAGCGCGACGCGAACGTGCGCTCCCATGATTTCAACGAAATCTATCGCGAATACGCGGCCGAGAAGGCTGCCGAGCAGGCGAGCCGCTGCAGCCAATGCGGCGTGCCCTATTGCCACACGCATTGCCCGCTCCATAACAACATCCCCGACTGGCTGCGCCTGACCGCCGAAGGTCGTCTGCAGGAAGCCTACGAGATGTCGCAGGCCACCAACACCTTCCCGGAAATCTGCGGCCGCATCTGCCCGCAGGACCGTCTGTGCGAAGGCAACTGCGTGATCGAACAGTCGGGCCACGGCACCGTCACCATCGGCGCGGTCGAGAAATACATCACCGACACCGCCTTCGACATGGGCTGGGTGAAGCCGATCAAACCGGCGACCGAGCGCGCCGAAAGCGTCGGCATCATCGGCGCGGGCCCGGGCGGTCTGGCGGCCGCCGACGCGCTGCGCCGCGCTGGCGTGCAGGTCACGGTCTATGACCGCTACGACCGCGCGGGCGGGTTGATGACCTATGGCATCCCCGGCTTCAAGCTGGAGAAAGACATCGTCATGCAGCGCGTGAAGCAGCTGGAAGATGGCGGCGTCGAATTCGTGCTGAACTGCAATGTCGGCACCGATATTTCCTTCGACGCGATCCGCGGCAAGCATGACGCGGTGCTGATCGCGACGGGCGTCTACAAGACGCGCGAGCTGACCGACGAAGGCGCGGATGCGGCTGGCATCGTCCGCGCGATCGACTATCTCACCGCCTCGAACCGCAAGAGCTTCGGCGACGACGTGGCCGAGTTCGAAGACGGCACGCTGAACGCTGAAGGCAAGCGTGTCATCGTCATTGGCGGCGGCGACACCGCGATGGACTGCGTGCGTACCGCGATCCGTCAGGGCGCCAAGTCGGTGAAATGTCTCTATCGCCGCGACCGCGCGAACATGCCGGGCTCGCAGCGCGAAGTGCAAAACGCGGAAGAAGAGGGCGTGGAATTCGTCTGGCTCTCCGCCCCCGCGGCCTTCTCGGGCAACCCGGTCACCAACTGCTCGGTGCAGCAGATGCGTCTGGGCGCGCCGGATGCCTCGGGTCGTCAGAGCCCCGAGAAGATCGAGGGCGGCATCTATGACGAAGAGGCCGATCTGGTGATCAAGGCGCTCGGCTTCGAGCCCGAGGACCTGCCCGGCGCTTGGGAAGCCGGTGATCTGGAGACCACCCGCTGGGGCACGGTGAAGGCCGAATTCGGCACCCACGCGACCTCGATCCCGGGCGTCTATGCGGTCGGCGACATCGTGCGCGGCGCAAGCCTCGTCGTCTGGGCGATCCGCGACGGGCGCGAAGCGGCGGGCTCGATCCTGCGCTATCTCGAAAACGTGGCGGCGGTGGCGGCGGAGTGATCCGCGCCCTGCCGATCTGAAAAGGAATGTATGCGATGCGGTCGAATTTTCTCGGCATGGCGATCTGCGGGGGGCTGTTCAGCGCCCTGCCCGCCCATGCCGAAGACTTCGCGCCGCCGCAGGGCTGCGAGGTCTTCATGACCGTGCAGATGCATAACTGTCAGGTGGCCAATTACTATCGCTGCGCCGCCGATCCGGAGGGCGATCTCTGGACCGCATTCGCTGATGGTGAGGGCATCTATTACCTGAGCCATATCGATGCCGAAACGCGCTGGCTTGAGAGCGTGTCGACCGATGACGGCGAGATCGAGATGTTCGATCCGGGCGCATCGAAGGATGCTCCCTCGTTCTCGGCGCTCCTGTCGGACGGCAAGGACGATTACGATTTCGTCACGCGCTCGAATTACCGGGGTCTGCGCCGCTATGTCGGCAGCGATACCCTCACGGGCAAGTCGGTCAGCATCGACGATGTCCCGCTCGAGACGATCACCTTCGATCTGCGCGAGGATGACCAGAACAGCCAGACCGTCGCGACCCGCACCGGCACGCAATATATCTCGCGCAAATATCGCGTGTTTTTCAGCGGCGCGGAGCGGTTCGAGAACGATCAGGGCGATGTCGTGAGCTATGACGACAGCCCCGTGCGCTTCGACTTTCCCGGCGATCCCGGTTTCTCGACCGAGACGCCCGAATATGACTGCGACCTGATGATGACGCAGGCCGATCTTCGGCCCACGCAAGTCAGCCTCGCCCCCCTTTCCCGCTCTTTCTCCAAGGAGGCACTGCAATGACCAAATATGACGAAGCCTGGGTGGCCGCCGAGGAAGCGAAACGCCAGTGGATGAACGAGAATTCACTGTGGAAGGAAGAAGACGAGAAGGCGTCCTGCGGCGTCGGTCTCGTGGTGTCGATCGACGGCAAGGCCTCGCGCCGCGTCGTGGAGAACGGCATCGACGCGCTGAAGGCGATCTGGCACCGCGGCGCGGTCGATGCCGACGGCAAGACCGGCGACGGCGCAGGTATCCACGTCCAAATCCCCGCCCCCTTCTTCTACGACCAGATCCGCCGCACCGGCCACGAGCCGGACATGGAGAAAATGGTCGCCGTCGGTCAGGTCTTCCTGCCGCGCACCGATTTCGGCGCGCAGGAGCGCTGCCGCACGATCGTGGAATCCGAAGTTCTGCGGATGGGCCACTACATCTACGGTTGGCGCCACGTTCCGGTGAACACCGAAGTGCTGGGCGAGAAAGCCAATTCGACCCGCCCCGAGATCGAGCAGATTCTGATCCGCAACGATAAGGATATCGACGAGGAGCAGTTCGAGCGCGAACTCTACATCATCCGCCGCCGTATCGAGAAAGCGGCAATCGCGGCGCAGATCAACGGGCTCTACATGTGCTCGCTGTCGTGCCGCTCGATCATCTACAAAGGCATGATGCTGGCCGAGCAGGTCGCGGAATTCTATCCCGATCTGAAGGACGAGCGCTTCGAGTCCGCCTTCGCTATCTATCACCAGCGCTATTCCACCAACACCTTCCCGCAATGGTGGCTGGCGCAGCCCTTCCGGATGCTGGCGCATAACGGCGAGATCAACACGATCAAGGGCAACACCAACTGGATGAAGAGCCATGAGATCCGCATGGCCTCCTCGGCCTTCGGCGACAGCGCCGAAGACATCAAGCCGATCATCCCGGCTGGGGCGTCCGACTCCGGTGCGCTCGATGCGGTGTTCGAACTGATGGTCCGCTCGGGCCGCAACGCGCCGATGGTGAAGACGATGCTCGTCCCCGAGCCGTGGTCGAAATCCACCGACACGATGCCCTCCGCGTGGCAGGACATGTATGCCTATTGCAACGCCGTGATGGAGCCGTGGGACGGCCCGGCGGCGCTAGCGATGACCGATGGACGCTGGGTCTGCGGCGGTCTCGACCGCAACGGTCTGCGTCCGCTGCGCTATGTCATCACTGGCGACGGCGTTCTGATCGCAGGCTCGGAAGCCGGCATGGTGCCGGTCGATGAGGCAAGCGTGGTCGAGAAAGGCGCGCTTGGCCCGGGTCAGATGATCGCGGTCGATATGCGCGAGGGCAAGCTCTACCACGACACCGAAATCAAGGACAAACTGGCGGCCGCTCAGCCCTTCGGCGAGTGGGTCGGCAAGGTCACCGATCTGAACGCGATCCTCGTGGACGTCCCGGAGAACCCGAAATTCTCGGGCGGTGAGTTGCGCAAGCGTCAGGTCGCGGCGGGCTATTCGGTCGAAGAGATCGAACAGATCCTCGCGCCGATGGCCGAGGACGGCAAGGAAGCCATCGCCTCGATGGGCGACGACACGCCGCCTGCGGTCCTGTCCAAGCAATACCGCCCGCTGAGCCACTTCTTCCGTCAGAACTTCAGCCAGGTGACCAACCCGCCGATCGACTCGCTTCGTGAAAGCCGGGTGATGTCGCTCAAGACGCGGTTCGGCAACCTCAAGAACGTGCTCGACGAGGATAGCTCGCAGACCGAGATCTGGATCTTGGAGAGCCCGTTCCTCGCGAATTCCGAATTCGATCATATGCTCAACGAATTCGGCGAGCAGGTGACGATCATCGACTGTACCTTCCCGGCCAATGCCGATCAGGAGGCTCTGCGCGAAGGTCTGACCCGGATCCGTCAGGAAGCCGAAGACGCGGTGCGCTCGGGCGCGCTCCATATCGTGCTGAGCGATGAGGAGCAGGACGAGGACAAGGTCGCGATGCCGATGATCCTCGCGACGAGCGCCGTGCATAGCTGGCTGACGCAGAAAGGCCTGCGGACCTTCTGCTCGATCAATGTGCGTTCGGCGGAATGTATCGACCCGCATTACTTCGCGGTGCTGATCGGCTCGGGCGCGACCACGGTGAACGCCTATCTCGCGCAGGACACGCTGGCCGACCGGATCGACCGCGGCCTGCTGGGCGGCACGCTCGTCGACGCGATGCGCAAATATCGCGATGCGATCGATGCGGGCCTGCTGAAGATCATGTCGAAGATGGGGATCTCCGTGATTTCCTCCTATCGCGGCGGTCTGAACTTCGAAGCCGTGGGTCTGTCGCGCGCGATGGTCGCCGAATATTTCCCCGGCATGCACTCGCGCATCTCCGGCATCGGCCTACACGGCATCCAGCACGCGCTGGAAGGTGTGCATGCCAAGGGCTGGAAAGGCGGTCAGGACGTGCTCCCGATCGGCGGCTTCTACAAGGCGCGCCGGACGGGCGAGTCCCACGCCTGGGGCGCGCAGTCGATGCACATGCTGCAATCGGCCTGTAACCGCGCAAGCTACGATCTATGGAAGCAATACAGCTCGATGATGCGGGCGAACCCGCCGATCCATATCCGCGACATGCTGGATATCAAATCGCTGGGCAAACCGGTCCCGATCGAAGAGGTCGAGTCGATCACCTCGATCCGCAAGCGCTTCGTGACGCCGGGCATGTCGCTGGGCGCGCTGTCGCCCGAGGCGCACAAACTGCTGAACGTCGCGATGAACCGGATCGGTGCGAAGTCGGACTCGGGTGAAGGCGGGGAAGACCCGGCGCATTTCGTGCCCGAGCCCAATGGCGACAACCCGTCGGCGAAGATCAAGCAGGTGGCTTCGGGTCGTTTCGGTGTGACCGCCGAATACCTCAACCACTGCGAAGAGCTTGAGATCAAGGTCGCTCAGGGCGCCAAGCCCGGCGAGGGCGGTCAGCTTCCGGGGATGAAAGTCACCGATCTGATCGCGCGTCTGCGGCACTCGACCAAGGGCGTGACGCTGATCTCACCGCCGCCGCACCACGACATCTACTCGATCGAAGACCTCGCGCAGCTGATCTACGACCTCAAGCAGATCAACCCGAAGGTCAAAGTGACGGTGAAGCTGGTGGCGTCCTCGGGCGTCGGCACGATCGCGGCCGGGGTGGCGAAGGCGAAGGCCGACATCATCCTGATCTCGGGCCACAATGGCGGCACGGGCGCATCTCCTGCGACCTCGATCAAGTATGCCGGTCTCCCGTGGGAGATGGGTCTGACCGAGGCGCATCAGGTGCTTGCGATGAACAACCTGCGCGAACGCGTCACCCTGCGGACCGATGGCGGTCTGCGCACGGGCCGCGATATCGTGATGGCCGCAATGATGGGTGCCGAGGAATACGGCATCGGCACCGCCGCCCTGATCGCGATGGGCTGCATCATGGTCCGTCAGTGTCAGTCGAACACCTGCCCGGTGGGCGTCTGCACGCAGGACCCGGAGCTGCGCGCCAAGTTCACCGGCACGGCGGACAAGGTGGTGAACCTCATCACCTTCTACGCTCAGGAAGTGCGCGAAATCCTCGCTTCGATCGGTGCACGTTCGCTCGACGAGGTGATCGGTCGCGCCGATCTTCTCAGCCAGGTGAGCCGCGGCTCGGCCCATCTCGACGATCTGGACCTCAATCCGCTGCTGATCACCGTCGATGGCTGGGACAAGATCGTCTACGACCGTTCGAAGCCGCGTAACTGGGTCTCGGACACGCTCGATGCGGAGATCATCAAGGATGGTCACCGCTTCTTCGAGGAAGGCGAGAAGATGCAGCTCTCCTACGCGGTGCGCAACACGCTGCGCACCATCGGGACCCGCGCCTCTTCGCACATCGTGAAGAACTTCGGGATGCGCAACGCGCTGCAGTCGGACCACCTGACGGTGAAGCTGACCGGCTCCTGCGGTCAGTCGCTGGGCGCTTTCGCGGCGCCGGGGCTGAAGATCGAAGTGTCGGGCGATGCCAACGACTATGTCGGCAAGGGTCTCTCGGGCGGCATGATCGTCGTGCGTCCGCCGATGGCCTCGCCGCTGGTGGCTTCCGAGAACACGATCATCGGCAACACCGTGCTTTACGGCGCGACTGAAGGTCACCTGTTTGCAGCGGGCCGCGCAGGCGAGCGCTTCGCGGTGCGCAACTCGGGTGCAAAAGTGGTCATCGAGGGCTGCGGCTCCAACGGCTGTGAATACATGACCGGCGGCGTCGCGGTGATCCTTGGCTCGATCGGCCCGAACTTCGGCGCGGGCATGACCGGCGGGATGGCCTATCTCTACGATCCGGACAACACGGCGGAAGAGCTGATCAATCTCGAAAGCCTCGTCACCTGCGGGCTGGGCCACGAGCATTGGGAAGCCGAGCTGAAAGGCCTGATCGAGCGTCACGTCGCCGAAACGGGATCGCGCAAAGGCGCCGATATTCTCCAGCACTGGGAGACCGAGAAGGCGAACTTCCTGCAGGTCTGCCCGAAGGAGATGTTGGCGCATCTGTCCTACCCGCTCAGCGACGAACCGCAGGCGATGCCGGCGGAATAAGGGAACTCTTTCCCCTACGGAACCGTTTCAGAGGGCGAAGCACATGCTTCGCCCTTTGTTCTGTCTGGAGGTAACGATGTCCGAACTGTTGGTGATGGCGCATGAAACCGAGGCTGCGGGTTTCGCGACGCGCGAGGAACTCAGAGCACTGGAAAGAGAAGGATTTTTCCGGTCGCAGGACATTGTTGTCGTGACCCGCGACGAAAGCGGCGAGATTAATGTTCATGAAAACAGCAACACGATGGCGCTTGGCGCGATCGGTGGCGCTGTCTGGGGCGGGCTGCTGGGTCTCGTCTTCCTGTCGCCGGTCGTCGGCGCGGCAATCGGTGCGGGCGCGGGCGCTGTGTCCGGCAAGTTCACCGATCTGGGATTGAACGACTCTTTCCTGCGCGAAGCGGGCGAGAGCCTGCCGCAAGGCGGCTCGGCTGTGTTCATCTTGCTTAAGAAGGGCACCGCTGCAGAGGTCCTCGACCGGATGAAGACCCTAGGCCACGCGAGCGGCCGCGTGCTGCAGATCCCCTTGCCGGAAGATTTCCACGAGCGGCTCGAATCCGCCCTGTCTTCGGGGGGCACCACAGCATTTACCGGCGAGGAAATCACCGAAGGCGCCACCGGAAATCTCGCGCGGATGGTGGGCCCCTCTGCCCTCTAACCCCGCTGTGACCGGGATGTCACTCTTTAACCCGTAGTTAACTTTGCGCCCACAGGCGCCTTTGTGTCGCCCTGATCTCTGCTTACCAAGTAACGAATAATTTATAATAACGTTACTCGAGCAGCAAAAATGGCAACCTATTACGACCAGTTCTACATCATGGATCCGGGCAGTCCGCCCGCTGCGGGCACGGCGCTTTCGCCGACGACATATGAAATTGTCGATCGGAATAACGACAATTGGATTTCCAGCAGCAACAGTGCCCGCGACACGATCAACGGCCAACGCGTCACCGATGTCTGGCGTGGCGACACGATCACCATCGAGCGTCCGAACGGCGTGCAAGAGACGATCACGGGCGACACGTTCTACCTGCGCGACGGAAGTGCCGTGTTCACGCCGTCCGATGGCACGATCCTCCACAACGCGACCTTCATCAGCTCCACCTATGTCACACAGAGCACCCAAGCGCCGGTCGGCGATCTGGGGCCGGAATGCTTCCTCGCCGGGACGCGGATCGACACGCCCGACGGGCCGCGACTGGTGGAGCGGCTCAAGGCGGGCGATCTTGTCATCACCGAGGACGACGGGCCGCAGCCTCTTCTTTGGACGGGTGGTCGGGTCTGTCGCGGCGTCGGGGCCTATGCGCCGATCCGGTTCGCGCCGGGGGCTATGGGAAATCGACGCGCTCTTTACGTGTCTCAACAACATCGGATGTTGCTGCGCGGCTGGCGCGCCGAGATCGCCTGCGCCCATAGCGAAGTTCTGGTCGCCGCCAAGCATCTCGTAAACGGCAATAGCATTCGGGTGGCTCCGCGCCCGCGCGTGCAGTACCGCCATCTGCTTTTCGCGCGTCATCACATCCTCATGGCCGAGGGCGCGCCGACCGAGAGCCTGTTTCCCGGCAATGTCGTCCTTGAAGACGACCACGGTATCGCGCGCGAAATACGCACCGCGTGGAAGCGGGTGTCCGATGCGCCGATCAAAACCATGGTAACCGCGCGACAGGTCGCGCGTGGACCGGAATTGGCGCTGCTTGTCGCTTGACCCTTCGGGGCACGCTGTGACTTATACGCACATGGCTAAGAGCAAGAAAAAATCGGGCCGCAAACCCGCCAAACGCAGCACGAAATCGAGCGTTCCCAGCAGCATGCGCGCACCTTTCCGCACCGCCGTGAAATGGGCGCTGCGGGGCGTGATGGGTCTCGTTGCGCTGGTGCTTGTGCTGATGGTCCTGTTCAAGTTCGTTAATCCGCCGACCACCTGGACGATGTGGAGCGAACGTCAGCGTCTTGGCGCAGTCGATCAGAAATGGGTGCCGATCGAGGATATCGCGCCCGTGCTCGCCCGCTCCGTCGTCGCGGCGGAGGACGCGAATTTCTGCAACCACTGGGGCTTCGACATGCGCGCGATCCGCAAGGCGATCGACGATGGCGCCAATCGCGGCGCCTCGACGATCACCCAGCAGACCGTGAAGAACGTGTTCCTCTGGCAGGGTCGAAACTGGCTGCGCAAGGCGCTTGAGGCGTCGATGACGCCGCTGGCCGAGGCGATCTGGGGCAAGAAGCGGATCTTGGAAATCTATCTTAACGTCGCTGAATTCGACGAAGGCGCATTTGGCGTCGATGCGGCCGCGCATCGCTATTTCCGCACCACGCCCGACAAGTTGAGCGCCCGCCAATCCGCGTTGATCGCTGGCGTCCTGCCTGACCCGAAGGACCGTTCAGCGGCGAAGCCCGGCAGCTTCCTGTCGCGCCGCGCGCAGTCGATCATGGACGGCGCGGCGACGATCCAGAAGGACGGGCGCGCAAGCTGCTTCGAGTGATCACTCGGCCGGTTCGGTCATCGGGCGCATGACGGCGAACAGTTCCGCGACCTTGATCCCGAATTTGCGCATCTGCGACCGGTTCAGCAGCGTCCCGTCCGGCATCAAGTAAATCCAGTCGGTCACGTCGAGCACGTGGCCGCCCGCATCCTCGGGCAACCGCAGCCGATAGCGCATCCGCAGCGCATTGCCCGACTGCTCCATCTCGGCGCGCCCCTCGATATCGTCGGCGGTCGAGCTGATCTCGCCCTTGGGCCCGAACTGGATATTCCAGGCGCGGCTCTGGCGCCGACCGGAGGCATATTCGAACTCCTCCTCGATCACGCCGCCCTCATTAGTGAACCGCCCTGTCATCACGGCGCGGAAGCGCGAGGTGACGCGACCGTCGGGGCCGTAGATCATACCATGTGCCTCGACAGGGCCCTCGAACGCCCGGCGAATGTCGAATTCCGGGCTCTCGGCCGCATAATCCGCAGACTTTTGCGCCGGGAATGAGAAGAAGAAATGCCGGATCAAGACAGCCGCCAGGATCAGAACCGCGAGGGTGAAAAGCAATTTTAACAACATTTTACGCCCTCGCATGTGCCAGTTGGACCTGCACCACATCGGTATGGCCGACCGCGAAGGCCGCCGCGCAGGCTTCGAGATAATAGGACCAGTTGCGCAGGAACTCCGGCCCGAAGCCAAGGTCGGTGGCCCGCGCGCTGCGCTCCTTCAGACGGGTGGCCCATTGTCGGCAGGTCTCGGCATAGTCCTGCCCGAAGGCGAAGCTTTCCTTCACCGCCAGCCCGGCCTTCGCCGCCTGAACGCGGATCACCCCGTCGGACAGAAGCATCCCGCCCGGAAAGGTGTATTGCCGGATGAAATCGGAGGTCTCGCGATATTTCGGAAAGTAGGAATCAGACACTGTTATGGCCTGAATGATCGCAGAACCGCCCTCCGCCAGTCGATCTTTCACGGTTTGGAAATAGTTCGGCCAATAGCGCTCGCCGACCGCTTCGATCATCTCGATCGAGACGATATGGTCGAATTTCCCCGGCGTATGGCGATAGTCCTGCAACCGGATATCTGCCCGCCCGTCGAGCCGCGCATCGGCGTAACCTTTCTGGCTGGGCGAGATCGTGATCCCGGTAACGCGACGCCCCTGCTCGGCCGCGCGTTCGGCGAAATGCCCCCAGCCGCAGCCGATCTCGAGCACGCGTTCCCCATCGCCCATACGGTCGAGAATACGGTCGAGCTTGCGGTTCTGGGCGCGGTGCAGATCGCTGTCGCCCGGCGCGAAAAGCGCAGAGGAATAGCTCATCCCCTCGTCCAGCCAGAGCTGGTAAAACTCGTTGCCCACGTCGTAATGCGCCCGGATGTTGCGCGACGCGCCGCGCAGCGAATTGGCACGCATCAGCCGGTCGATCAGGCGGAACTTCAGGTTCGACCAGAAGCCCGCATAGGCGTAACCGTCCACGACCTTGAGGTTCTTCAGCGCCAGCGAGAGAAGCGCCTCGATCGAGGACGTCTCCCATAGCCCCGCGATATAAGACTCGCCCAGCCCGACATCGCCGCGCGACGCCATCGCCACCACGGCCTGCCAGTCGCGGATTTCCATGTCGGCTTGCGGCTCCCCGCGACCGAAACTGCGCACGGTGCCGTCAGGCAGGCGCAGACGCAGCGTCCCCTGCTCGATCTTCTCGCAGGTCGCGAGGAATTCGCTGCGGATCCGGTTGGTCAGGAAAGGCATCATTGGCTGATCTCCTCGCTGGGGGGTGTGGGCCGCGACAGGTAGCGGGCGCCTTTGAGCTTGAGCCGCAGGGCCTGCCAGTAGATCAGGCCCAGCGTGCGGATCGGGGTGAGCGGACGGCGCAGCGCCATACCGAGAAGCGCCGCCGAAGTCAGTTTGCGGCGTTGGGTCGCGAGGGTGGCCACAACGCCCTCCTCGCCATTTCGGTGATCGATGCGGATGCGGATGTGCTCGACTCCGATGTCGAAGCGAAAACGATACTCCCCGGCGATGGTCTGGAACGGGGAGACGTAGAAGATTTTCGCGGCGTGGAGCTCGGTTTCTGCCGAAATAGGGTCGAATTCCGGGGTAGCGCAGAGATAGGAGTGCCGATCGCCGAAGGTATTGTTCACCTCCGCGATCACGGCGCGCAGGTCGTCTTGCGCGTCATAGGCCAGCCAGAAATTCACCGGGTTGAACCCGGCCCCGAGGATCTTCGGCTGGGTCAGAAGGCGTAGCTTCGTAATTTCGGGCGCACCGTGACGCGAGAGCTGTTTGCGGACCCATTCGGCCCCCGTGCCGCGACCGGGCGCCCCGCCGTAATCATTGTCATGCACCGTCGCGAGGTTGCGTCCGCGGCGCGAGAAAAACCGCGGCCACGGGCCCGGCGCGTCGGGATCGATCATCACGTAGTCGACGTGATAGCGGAACTGGTGGGAAATCGCGCCCCGCCGCGCATGAACCGTATGACCGGGGCAGAACTCGCCGCTCATGCGGGCACCTTTTCGAAGTCGACCTGCGGCTGCGCCCCGCGATTGAGCTCGCGCGCCACCCTAACCGCCGAGGCGAACCCATCCTCATGGAAACCATGGCGGAGCCATGCGCCAGCGAACCACGTCCGATTCAGACCCTGTATCGACTGGATTTTGCCCTGCGCCTTTATCGCTGCGCGATCGAAGACCGGGTGCCAGAAGACCTCGTGATCGTAGATCGTCTCCTCGGCAATCGGCGCATCGGGGTTCAGCGTGACGAAAAGCGGATCGCTTTCGGGGATGTTTTGCAGTTTGTTCATCCAATAGGTCACGCCAAGCCGCGTCTCATTCGCACGGGTCTGGGCTTGATAGACCCAGCTTGACCAGCACGCGCGGCGGCGCGGCATCTGCGCCACGTCGCGATGCAGATAGACGTCGTTGGGCTGATAGCGGACCGCCGAAAGCGCGGCCTGTTCCTCTGGGGTCGGCTTGGCCAGCAACTTGAGCGCCTGATCGGAATGGGTGGCGATGATGACCTGGTCAAACTGATCCGGAAGGGCCTTTTCCGCCGAAATAGTGACTGAATTGCGCTGCCGCTCGATCGCGGTGACCGGGGTGCCGGTGCGGAATTCGACGCCGCGCAGGCGCAGGGCGGCCTCCAACCGCTTCACATATTCGATCGATCCGCCCGAGACCGTCCACCACTGGTGCTGACCGGTCGCCGAGAGAAGCGCATGGTTCTCGAAGAAGCGCAGGAGACTTTTGGCCGGGAATGCGCCGATCTGATCGGCAGGCGTGGACCAGATCGCTCCGCAGATCGGCAGCAGGTAATAGCGCCGAAACCACTCGCCCAGGTTCAGCTCGTCCAGCAGAGCATCGATCGTCACATCATCGCTTTGAGCGACAGAGACGGCCTTCGCGTTGAACTTCGCGATATCCGCGACCATGCGCAGAAAGCCCGGCCGGGCGAGGTTCCGCTTTTGTGCAACGAGGCTGTTCAGGTCGCGCAAAGCATATTCGATGCGGCCCTGATCGATCGTCACGCCAAAGCTCATGTCGGATTTTTCGACTGGCACATCGAGCTCGGAGAACAGGCGCGTCAGATGCGGATAATTCGCGTAATTGAAGACGATGAAGCCGGTATCGACCGGCTGATCGCCCTTGCGCCCCGCAGTGATCGTACGCGAATGCCCTCCAAGCCGCGTCTCCGCCTCATAGATGGTAACGCGATTATGTGGCGCGAGTTGCCACGCCGCCGCCAGACCGGAAATCCCGGATCCGATGATCGCGATGCGTTGCGCATGTGGATGCAGGGCATCAAATGACATTCGAATTCTCCCAAGCTCTTGAAGGCGTAACGGTGCATATTACCGTTTGGATCAGAAGTTTTTTCGCATCGCATGTGAACCGCTATCTCATAAGCTGCGTATCGGTCACATGCTGAGAGATGCGACCATCAACTTCGACACCACAGGGACCCCGCCAATCGCGGCGGGTCAGGCCTTTGCCGGGAAGAGAATGGACGACAGGAAATCAGCGAAACCGACGCCCGAGGCGGCTTGCGAGCAGACCGATTGGCTCGTGGCCGTCCGTGACAAGCGTGACAAAATGGCCTTCGCGCGGCTCTACGATCACTTCTCTCCGCGACTGAAGGGCATGCTGGTGCGCTCCGGCATGACGCCGGCGGCGGCGGAGGATGTGGTTCAGGACGTGATGCTCACGATCTGGCGGAAGGCACATCTTTACGATGAGACGCGGGCACGCGCCTCGGCATGGATTTACCGGATTGCACGCAATCGGCAGATTGATGTGATCCGAAGACGGCCCCGGCCCGTTCCAGACGAGCTGATCGCCGAGGCCGAGACGCGGGAAACCCGAGAGGCCGATGCGGCGATCGGGCTGGAACAGGAAGCGGCGCAGCTGCGTCAAGCGATCGAGGCACTGCCGGAAGCGCAGCGCGAGATCATCGAGCGGGCCTATGTGGGGGAACTCACACAGGCCGAAATACGCGAGGCGACAGGTCTCGCACTTGGGACGATTAAATCGCGGATCCGGCTGGCGCTGGAGAAGCTTAGACACGAGTTAAGGGATCTGAGAGAAGAATGACCGAGATTACGCATCATTTGCCCGATTGGTTGGTACGGTCCTACGCGACCGGCTCGCTCGGTCATGCGTTCTCGCTGGTCGTGGCGGCGCATGTGAGCCAGTGCGACGAGTGTCGCGCACGGCTCGAAGCAGAGGAACTGGCGGGCGGGCTGGTTCTGGATGACCTGAAAGGCATGGCCCCCAGCGACGATTTGCGGCGACGTGTGTTTGACGGGCTGGACGACGACGATGTGATCGTCGCTGAGCAACCTGCGCGCGCCGGGATTTATCCGGGCGCCGTGGTCGAGGCGATGGGCGCCGACAATCCGCGCTGGCGGGCCTTGGGCGGCGGCATCAAGCAAGCGATCCTGAGCGAGGATAAAGAAGGGTCGGCCCGGCTCCTGTATATTCCGCCGGGAATGGCAGTGCCGGATCACACCCATGGCGGGCTGGAACTGACGCTGGTTCTGCAGGGGTCCTTCTCGGACGAAACCGGCCGCTTTGGCGTCGGCGATGTGGAAGTGGCGAATGACGATCTCGATCACACGCCGATCGCGGGGATGGAGGATGTCTGCATCTGCATCGCCGCCACCGATGCGCCGCTGAAGTTCAAGGGCCTTCTGCCGCGCTTGCTGCAGCCGATCTTCCGAATTTAAGACCCTAAATACGCCGAAACACGGCCCCGATCCAAAGGGCAAGCGTAGCCGCCCGGCTTTGCCGATAGAGCCTCAGCCGGGCGAATTCTTTCAGACGGGTCGAAAACGCCGCCTCGCGCATCCTCTTGAAGCGATCAAAAATGTCTTGGTTCTCGGGCGTGAACCGATGCGCCGATGCAGTGAGAGCTGCACATTGATCGTCGATCCAGCACCGCCAATCGCCGGACAGCATGCGCCCGAGCCGCGAGAGCTTGGCAGGCATTGTGACGTTCGCCCCTTCCGCATTACCGCCGTGTTGGCGGTAGAGAAGCGTGGGCTCCGCATCATAAATGACCCGCGCGCCGCACCCTGTGAACAGCTGATAGAGCCACCAGTCATGGCGCGGCGCGGCCTGCAGTTCGCGTGCCGCCGAGATGGCCAGTTCGGCCCCGGCTGGGTTCAGGAGAATGGTGTTTCCCGCCGCGATATTCTGCACCAGCGCATTGCGAAACGACGGTGGGCGCGTGTGTCGGGCGGAAAGGCGTTGGTTTTCCAGATTGGCGTCGCAAACCCAAGTCCGGCTGCAATAGAGCGCAGCCTCCCCCTCGCCCAATGCGGCAATCCCGCGTGCAAGCCGATCCGGCAGCCAGACATCATCCTGATCGCAAAAGGCGATGTAATCCTGCTGCGCGCTGTCGATCCCCTGCAGCAGAGACAGAAAATTCCCTCCCGCGCTGATCCGCGGGCCTCTCACGATCTGAACATCATGGCTGCGCGCAAACTCCGCCAAGACGTTATGCGCGGCGTCGGTTCGGCTGTCGTCCCCGACGATCAGAAGCCAATCCCGATGGGTTTGCGCCGCGAGGCTTTCCAGTTGATCGCGCAGTTCCGGACCCGGATCGCATGTCGCCATCAGGATCGTGACCCGCGCCACGGTCGCTTACTCGATCAGGTGCAGCAGGTATTCGCCATAGCTGTTCTTGCCGAATTTCTTTGCCCGGTCGGCGAGTGCGTCTGCACTGATCCAGCCTTTCTCGAAGGCGATCTCGTCGGGCGAGCCGCTTTGAAGGCCTTGCCGCTCCTCCAACGTGCGGACGAAGTTGCCCGCGTCGAGCAGGCTGCCATGCGTTCCGGTGTCGAGCCAGGCGAAGCCCCGGCCCATCTGCGTGACCGAGAGCGCACCGTCATGCAGGTAGGTTTCCAAAAGCGAGGTGATCTCCAACTCGCCACGGGCGGAAGGCGTGATCGTCTTGGCGCGTTCGGGCGCGGTCTCGTCGAGGAAATAGAGACCCGTCACCGCGAATTGCGAGGGCGGAACTTCGGGCTTCTCGATGATCGCGCGCACGGTGCCGTTTTCGTCGAAATCTACCACGCCGTAGCGTTCGGGGTCGCGGACGCGGTAGCCGAAGACGGTGCCGCCATCCGTGGTCGCATTCGCCGCTTTGAGGATTTCGCCCAGCCCGGCGCCGAAGAAGATATTGTCGCCCAGAACCATCGCCGAAGGGCTGCCCGCGAGGAACTCCTCGGCCAGCAGATAGGCCTGCGCCAGACCGTCGGGCGAGGGCTGGGTGATATAGGTCAGGTTCAGCCCCCACTGGCTGCCATCGCCGAGCGTGCGGATGAACTGCTCCTGATCATGCGGCGTCGTGATCACCGCGATCTCGCGAACGCCCGCCAGCATCAGCGTCGTCAGCGGATAGTAAATCATCGGCTTGTCATAGACCGGCAGAAGCTGCTTCGAGACGCCCATCGTGATCGGATAGAGCCGCGTGCCCGAGCCGCCCGCCAGAATGATCCCCTTGCGCATCACTTCGCCCCCAATTCGGTCAAAACCTCGTCCAATCCCGATCTCCAATCGGGTCTCGTCAGGCCGAACACGGCCAGATCACTGCAGTCGAGCCGCGAATTGAGCGGCCGTTTCGCAGGCGTCGGATAATCGGCGGTGGGAATATCCTCCACCGTCACGCCGCGCCCGGCCTGCGCGAAGATCTCTCGCGCGAAGCCTGCCCAGCTTACATCGGGAGAGCCTGAGAAATGGTAAACGCCGCTCTTCTCAGGCGAGCGCTGCAATTCCTTCGCGATGGTCAGGCAGGCCTCGGCAATTGCCTTCGCCGGCGTCGGCCCGCCGATTTGGTCCGCCACGATCGTCAGGCGATCGCGGCTTTCCGACAGGCGCAGCATCGTCTTCACGAAGTTCCCGCCATGGGCCGAGAAGACCCAGCTGGTGCGCAGATTGGCGAAGGGGCCACCCGCAGCCCGGATCGCTTCTTCGCCGGCGAGCTTTGTGCGGCCATAGGCGCCAAGCGGAGCGGTCGGGTCGGTCGGCTTGAACGGCGCCTCGCCCGAGCCGTCAAAAACGTAATCGGTGGAGATGTGAACGAACGGGATGCCAAGGTCGCGGCAGGCTTCGGCCATCGCCGCGGGCGCGTCACCGTTGACCACTTGGGCGAGCGCCTCTTCTTCTTCGGCCTTGTCAACGGCGGTATAGGCCGCTGCGTTGATCACGGCCTCGGGCTTGGCTTCCCGGATCGCCTCAGCTGCGGCGCCGGGATCACGCAAATCGACCCTATTCCGGCCTAAAAACGCCGCATCGGGCACGAGGCGCTGCAGCTCCTGCGCGACTTGGCCGGTCTGTCCGAAGACGAGGATCATGCCTTGCCCAGCCTTTCACCGACACCGTGCCGCTCCAGCAGCGGGCGCCACCAATCCTCGTTCTCGAGATACCAGCGCACCGTGCGCTCGAGCCCCTCTTCAACGGTGACGCTCGGCCGCCAGCCCAGCTCCTCGCGGATGCGGGTCGGGTCGATCGCGTAGCGCGCATCGTGGCCGGGGCGGTCGGTGACGAAGGTGATCAAATCGGCATAGGGCGCATCGCCCGGACGCAGCTTGTCGAGAATGGTGCAGATCGTCTGGACCAGCTCGAGATTCGACCGCTCGTTCTCGCCACCGATATTGTAGCTGCGGCCCAAGGCGCCCTTCTCCAGCACCAAGAGCAGCGCATCGGCGTGATCTTCGACATAGAGCCAGTCGCGCACGTTCGAGCCGTCGCCATAGATCGGCAGCGGCTTGCCCGCGAGCGCGTTCAGGATCACGACCGGGATCAGCTTTTCCGGGAAGTGATAGGGGCCGTAATTGTTCGAACAGTTCGTGAGCACGACCGGCAGGCCATAGGTCTCGTGCCAGGCGCGCACGAGATGGTCCGAGCCCGCTTTCGAGGCGGAATAGGGACTGTTCGGGGCGTAGGGCGTCTCTTCGGTGAACTGGCCCGTTGCGCCGAGCGTGCCATAGACCTCGTCGGTCGAGATGTGATGGAAGCGGAAGCTGTCGGGGCGGCCTTCACCCTCCCAGTAGGCACGCGCCGCCTGCAGCATGTTGTAGGTGCCCATCACGTTCGTCTCGATAAAGGCGCCGGGGCCGTCGATCGAACGATCCACATGGCTTTCGGCGGCGAGATGCATCACGGCGTCGGGCCTGTGACGGGCGAAGATCGCCGTCAAAGCCTCGGGGTCGCGGATATCGGCCTGCTCGAAAGCATAAAGCGGGCTGTCGGCGACGGGCGCGACATTCTCGAGGCAGGCGGCATAGGTCAGCGCGTCGAGGTTCACCACCTCATGGCCGCGCGAGACGGCGAGACGGACGACCGCGGAGCCGATGAAACCTGCGCCGCCGGTGACGAGGATCTTCATACTGCGCCCTCCCAGGTGAAGGGGCTTTTGAGCCCGGCAAACAGCGGCGCCTCGGCATCTTTACCGGACAAAACAGGCTCTATTCCTGCGGAAAGCGGCCAGTCGATGCCCAGATCCGGGTCGTCCCAGCGGATCGCGCCCTCACACTCGGGCGCGTAGTAATCCGAGCATTTGTAGACGATCTCGGTGCCCGGCTCGAGCGTGACGAACCCATGCGCAAAGCCTGCCGGGATCAGCAGCTGCTTGCCATTCTCGAAGCTCAGCTCCGTGCCGAACCACTGGCCATAGGTCGGGCTGCCCTTGCGGATATCCACCGCGACATCCCAGAGCCGCCCACGGCCGCAGCGCACCAGCTTCGCCTGCGCATGGGGCGGGGCCTGAAAATGCAACCCGCGCACCGTGCCCACGGTCTCCGAGACCGAATGGTTGTCCTGCACGAAATCGATCTCGATCCCTGCCTCGGCAAAGCGCTTCGCCGAATAGCTCGGCGAA